>JBKJUN010000906.1:0-2538 GCA_046590555.1 Bryobacter sp.
TCGGCGGTGGCAGCGATCAGCTTCTCGTAGATCGCGCCGACGTCTTCGGGGAGCTTGAGATTTTCGTTCTTCGGTTCTTCGCGGATGTCGAGATGGGCGCGGCCACGTTCTTCAACGCCAACGTAGAAAATGGCCTTGCCTTGTTCACAGCAAATAGCTTCGACATTGGCGCGAAGGATGCCCTTGAGCCCTACGAGGAGCTCTTCGAGGTCACCCTTGGAGGGGGGCAAGGGGTCACCTTCGGCGATCTTGAGTTCCTTACGCAGCTTTTCGGCCGTAAAAGCCTTGTTGCCGTAGGTCTCAATGATCGCGATGGTGGGCACCGTCTGGGCGGTCGCTTGGAGGCACACCAGTGCCCCCGCTAGAAAATACTTCACTATCCCAGTGTGACGCGATTAGAGAGCGAGCGTTACAAGGAACATCAGCGCACCGGCTGCGGGTAGCAGGAGCAATGCCTTTTTGAGGCCGGTTGCTTCGCCACCGGCGACGCCGCCGATGATCGGAGAGCTAGCAACAAGGCCCAGCCAGCCGCAGGTGACAGCCGCGCCAATCGCGGTTGCGGTGCCGGTTGGGAACTTGGCGCCCACGAGGCTGAGTGCGGTTGGGAAGACGGGTGCCATCGCGATTCCTGCCAGGAAGACCATCGCCCAGGCGAGGTTTGCGTCCTTGAACTGGAGCATCAGGTAGGTGGTAATAGCGATCATGATCGAGGAGACCATCAGGAGGGTGTTGGCCGGGATGGGCGGGATTACCGCAACTACCAGACGTCCAGCGAGGAGGCCGAGGGCGAAACCGAAGGAGAGGATGTTGAGTGCCTTCTTTTCGGGTATGCCTTGTGCGATCAAGTGCTTGACGAGCCAGTTCCAGACGCCTACTTCAGCAGCGACGTAGAGGAAGAGAAGCATCGCGGGGAGGAAGAGGCCGGGGTTGGCCAGTAGTGAGGGTACGTCGGAGAACTGAAACTGCACGACGCCGGTGGGTACGGGCATGTCCGTGGCTGAGTGCAGCGCGAGAGTGGCGACGGTGAGGGCGGCAGTGAGGTTGCAGAGGCGGAAGGAATTGCCGCCCAGCAGGTTCGCTGCGATAAACGGCGTCGCGATGCCGCCGAGGCCAAAGAAGGTGTTGAAGCCGTTGAAGAGCGCGGTGGGATTGTCGGTCTTAACGTCGTTGACCAGTGCGTTGGCACCGGCCACGATGATGCCGCCACCGACACCGAGGATCAGCATGTAGAGGCGAATGCTACCGAAGCCTTTGGCGCGAGGCAGGAGGAAGAGGGCGAGGGCGATCAGGCCGAGGCCGAGCACCATACCGACCTTTTTGCCATGTAAGTCAATCAGTGGCCCCTGCAGGAGGGAGCCGATTACCAGGCCGATGGCCTGCGTCATGGCGATAGTGCCATTTTGAGCCGGCGTAAGGCTGAATCTCTTGGACAAATCGGGCAGAATACTGCCCAGCATCGCGGCGATCATTCCGTAGACGAAGATGGCCATGACCGCGGCCACAATTAGCATGTTGAAATCCATAAACCAAGCCAGCCTATCACAGACTCTAAAGAATAGGGATGCTCATCAATAACTTGATGCCTGTTTATGACCAGATCACCCGGCAGGAACGGGTGATTGCCGCTCCGCAGCATCAGGTTTGGGAGGCAGCTCGGGCGATGACCATTAGGAAATTGCTGCGAGTGAGGGTGCTGCTGTGGATCCGGGAGATTTTCTCGCGCCTGAATGGTCAGCCGCTGGAGACCTTTCCGGTGATTGCCGAGCAGGAAGGCACCGAGGTGGTGATGGCGATCTGTGGCAAGTTCTGGGCTATCAGCGGCAACATCGTGGATGTGCCAGTGGAGGCGATTCCGCTCTATCAGGCCAAAGGCTATGCCAAGGCGTATTGGAACTTTTATCTGGAATCGATTGGGATGTGGCAGACGCGAATTGTGACTGAGACGCGCGTGCAGGTTTTCGGCAAAGACGAACTGAAGCTTTTCGATTTGTACTGGGCTGTGGTGAGCCCTTTTGCGAAGTGGATTCGTAAGGAGATTTTGAAGGCAATCGAGCGTGAAGCGCTACGGTTAAGGGCTGTGCCGAATCGGAAGGTGCCGCCTGCCTTAAAGGGCGGGGATAAAAACCCCGTTGGGGCTGGGCTTTTCGGGACGAGCGGCGACACCAGGCGGGATCCAGATGCAGGTTTGAGCTTTGCCGGGCTGACAGGCTTGATCCGGATTCGCGCGGACGGCTACAGTGAAGGCTTCCATCGCCGTTGGGTTCGGCGCGGATAGCAGTGCGGTGTTGTAGTTTAGGTCGCTGGCGCGGGTGAGGAAGAGCAGGCGGAAGCGCTGAGTTTTGCCCGGTTTTGGGAAGAGCTGGAGGATCGGCTCGAGAGCGCGTTCTTCTTTGCCCTCCAGGTTGCGCATAGACTCCTGCCAAGCGAGGCCCTTAGCCTGGACCGCATAGGAGGTGCGCTCGAAGCCGAATTGGGAATTGGGATCGACCGAGATTGTGACGTTGAGGCCGTTGGTCGTTTCTGTTTTGATGCTTGGCT
>JBKJUN010000922.1:0-1705 GCA_046590555.1 Bryobacter sp.
GGAGTGATTATCGGCACTGGAACTATTATCGGTGTCGGCTCGATCATTACAGGCATGGATGCCGCTTTTGCCAACGCTATGCGCACTTTCGGCTCAGACACGATGGTGGTTTTCAAGTTTCAGATGGGGCCCAGATTTGGTAACCGCAGTGCGGAAGAGCGGATGCGTAAGCCGATTAGCTTTGAACAGGCTCAAGCCATTCGCGAGCGCTGCCCCCACGTAGGCAAGGTGACCGCTGGACTGCTGCCCTGGCGCGGAGTTCAGAAAATTCGCTATCAGGCCAATGATTATGCGGGGCTGGACATGTGGGGTGCTGACCCCAGCTATGCCGATGTCTGGCAAGTGGAATTGATTCACGGTCGTTTCTTTAGTGAGATCGATAATCAGCACAGGGCGCGTGTTGTGGTGCTAGGCGAAGATGTGTGGAAGGGACTCTTTGCGAGTTCGGATCCTTCAGGCAAATGGGTGGATGTTGAAGGACAGAAGATGGAAGTAATCGGGGTAATGAAGAAGTCTGCTACCGGCGGGCCTGGCAGTCGAGACAATCGTCTGGTGATGCCTTACTGGAGCATGCGCAAGTTTCAGCCTGCCGCCGAAGAACACATGCTCTTTGTGAAGCCGCTGAAGGGGCAATTGCCCGCAGCTATGGATGAAGTGAGGGGTGTGTTGAGGCAAGAGCGGCGGGTGAAGTATGACGAGCCCGACAGTTTTTCGATCTCTACGAGCGAGCAGATGATCGAGGATTTTAGGAGCATTATGTCGATTACCGCTCTCGTCATGGTGGTCATGTCTTCGATCGGATTGCTGGTGGGTGGAATCGGTGTGATGAACATCATGTTGGTTAGTGTGACGGAGAGAACTCGCGAGATTGGTGTGCGCAAGGCCCTGGGGGCGCGGCGCAGAGAGATCATCACGCAGTTCATGACCGAGGCTGTAGTGTTGACTTTCCTTGGTGGATTGCTTGGAATGGCGGTGGGCTGGCTGATCCCGGTGCTTGGCGGATTTGTATTCCCCGAATTGCCGATGAGCGTGCCCCTTTGGGCAGCAGGCACAGGTGTTGTTGTGAGTGTAGGGATTGGCTTATTCTTCGGGATCTGGCCAGCGAACAAGGCGGCACGTCTCGATCCAGTTGAAGCTCTGCGCTACGAATAGCGATTACCCTTTGGCGCGCGCGGAAAGCCACTCGATAAATTCTCGATCGCCTTCGAGAAAATCATAACCGGGGAGGCTGACTGCTTCTGCCCAGAGGATTTGTTCAAACTCATAATTCACAGGGACGCCCGTAAAGTTAGTGACGTTGTAGAAGACAAGCTCGACCGGTGGCCGTTCGTTATAGCTGAACTGGTAGCGCTGTAGAACATCACCGATGATGGCTTCGATACCCAGTTCTTCGCGAAGTTCGCGGGCAAGAGCGGCCTCTGGCCCCTCGCCTGGCTCGATCTTGCCACCGGGGAATTCCCACTTGAGGCCGTGCCAGTCGTTGCGCTTGCGTTGACCGATCAATATTTTTCCGGCGTGGGTGACGACACCCGCTACGACGGAAACAACTTTCGCCATGAATCTCATTAGCTTACACCTGAGTGCGGTGAATCGGCGAAAATAGAGGTACCTTGTACAGCGCAGAACTTCTTGATCATTTTTCCAATCCTCGCAATGCCGGGGAGCTTGCCTCTCCAACGCATCGGGTCTCTTGCGAAAACCCGGT
>JBKJUN010000851.1:0-4763 GCA_046590555.1 Bryobacter sp.
ATGCGGTGCTGGATTTGCGATTGTCGGCGAGGGCTGCGCGGCAATGACCCCGGACCAGATCCGCCAATATCTCGAATACTATCGGGATCTTGGCATTACGCACTTGAATTTACCATCGGCACCGGCCAAGATGAGTGCCACGGCGGTTGCTCATGTGGGTGTACCGGTGCCTGAAGTTGCAGCGCCACAGATTCCAAAAGTAAAGGCTCAAGTAATGGACCTGGTATTGCCAACTCTGGCACCCGAGGGCGATACACTCGCCAAGATTCGCGAAGACATCGGTGACTGCAAACGCTGCCGCCTTTGCCAGGAGCGAAAGAACATCGTATTTGGCTCGGGCAACGAGCGGGCGCGGCTGGTATTTGTGGGGGAGGCCCCTGGTGCGGATGAAGATGAACAAGGTTTGCCGTTCATTGGACGCGCTGGCCAATTGTTGACCCAGATGATTGAGGGTACAGCGGCCAAGGACAATTTGCCTCTGAGGCGCGAGGATTGCTACATCGTCAATGTAGTAAAGTGCCGGCCGCCGGAGAATCGTGCTCCTCAGCCGGATGAGATGGAAATTTGCGGGCAGTTTTTGTTTCGTCAATTGATGGTGCTCAAGCCGAAGGCGATTTGTGCCCTGGGAGCAACGGCCGCCAAGGCGTTGCTGAACACCAAAGAGGGCGTGACGAAAATGCGCGGCAACTGGCAGCGCTGGCACGGGATTCCGTTGATGGTGACCTACCATCCGTCGTACCTTTTGCGAGCTTACAACGCTGAGGCAAAGAAGGAAGCGTGGCTTGATTTACGCAAGCTCTTTCACTATGTGCTCGACGATACGAAGATAGATCCGGAATAAAATCAATGGCGCGCGGACTCTTTATCAGCATTGAGGGAATCGATGGCAGCGGCAAATCGACCCAGTTGGAGCATCTGACTAAACGGTTGGATCTTGAAGGCATTCAATATCTGCTGAATCGCGAACCAGGTGGATCTGCAATTGGCATGCAGATCCGTCAGATTGTGCTGGACCCAAAGAACCCGGTCTCGCCGACTGCGGAATTACTTTTGTATTTCGCCAATCGGGCGCAGAACGTGGATGAGCAAATTCGCCCGGCACTCGAGCAGGGCAAGTTGGTGATTTCGGATCGATATACGGATTCGACGCTGGCGTATCAGGGGGCCGCGCGAGATCTTGGTCAGGAGCTGGTATCCCGGCTACACGCCATTGCCTGCCGGGGGACAGAGCCAACGCTGACGATCTATTTGCGGATCCGCCCTGAGGTAAGCGCGAATCGATTGCGCAACGCCAAGAAGGACCGACTTGAGGCCGAAGGTGCGGCCTTTCACGCTCGCGTCTATGAGGCCTACGAAGCATTGGCTGCGGCCCAGCCCGAGCGGATTGTCCCGGTAAACGGAGAACGCGGCGAGGGATCGATTGCGGACGATATCTGGCGGATCCTGATGGAGAGGTGGCAGCGGCGTGATTCGTAATTTTCATGGCAATGCCGAAGCCGTTGAAACGTTGACGGAGATGCTGGCGACGAGCCGGATACCGCAGACGATTCTGCTTTCTGGCCCGAGCGGGGTGGGCAAGGCGACGCTGGTGAGGCGCTTTGCCTCGGTGATTCTCGATGCGACCAGTGCCGATATCGAGAAGATCGAGCGTGACGACCTGTTCTTGTCGCACAACGTGGAAATGCTGGCCGAGCGGGAGAAGCTGGCGAGCGACAAGCGTGCGGATGATCCGTTGATGCTTGCGACTCATGCGGACTTCATTACCTTTAGCCCCGATGGGCCGCTGCGGCAGGTGTCTATTCAGCAGATTCGGCTGCTGAAGGATCAGGCGCGGATGAATCCGTCGCGCGGCAAGTGGCGGGTGTTTCTGATTGACCAGATTGACCGGGCCAATGAGCAGGCGGCGAATTCGTTGTTGAAAGTTCTTGAGGAGCCACCGTCGCACCTGTTGATTTTCATGACGGCCGAGAACCCCTATGACCTGCTGCCAACGATTCGTTCGCGATCGGTCAATATCCGGATGCACCGTCTGCAGGAAGCCGAGATTGCCTCGTTTCTGGGGACGCGGGGCCTTGATGCACCGGAGCGTAGAGCGCGTCTGGGGAATGGCTCTCCGGGGGCGGCGGCATCGCTTGACCTGGAAGTATTTGACAAGCGGCGGGCGGCAATGTTGAATCTGCTTGAAGTAGCCAGCAGGCGGGCGGCTTTCGGCACTTGGCTCAAGAATGTCGAATCGATTTCGGCATCGAAGTCAGAAAAATTGGAGTATTACCTCGAAGTTCTTTTTCTGCTACTCGAAGACATTCTCATGCTTGCACATGGCTTTGACCAGATTCGCAACCCGGACCTGGCACGGCAGCTAAAGGCAATCTCCGATGCCGTGAGCCTCGAATGGATGCGGCGCGCTGTCGCGCTAACCGATGAAATGGTGCGGCTCTTAAGGCGAAATATCCAGAAGGGGATTGCCCTTGATGCCTTTGCAATCGAGCTGCGGGATATGGTCCCAGCGGGATCTTAAGCCCTGTTGAACCTTTTCGATCTTTTGTACGTCTCCTTTTCAATGGCGCAACCCGCTTATAATGATTAGTAATTCATAAGGAGTCATACCTTGGATACACCCATACGTCGTGTTTTGCGGGCCCCTCTCACCGAGTCGCGGGAGAAAGCTCATTCCACGGCCAAGTCTGCGTCGTCTACAGCGCCTAAAAAGCAGATCCCACCGGATCAGACAAACGCGGAAAACTTCTATTACATCAAGCAGATGAACACCAAGACGCCTATGGTGATCGTGCTCAAAGACGGCGAAATTCTGCATGGTGTCATTGAGTGGTACGACAAGGGGTCGCTAAAGGTGAACCGCGACGGCGCCCCTAACCTGCTCGTTTACAAGTCCAGTATCAAGTACATGTACAAGGACGAAGACGAGGAAGAATCCTAGTAGTCTCCCGCCTTTAACTTATTTTTCATTTCGAGACGGTACTGCCGGCGGGCTCCCGCCTGTTCGTACCGTCTTTTTTCGTCTTCTGTTTCGGGGATCAGAGGGGCGACGGAGATCTTGCCGCCTTTGCCGTCGACGGCGACAAAAGTGAGGTAGGCGGAGGTGGTGTGTTTGACCTCTCCAGTCATCAGGTTTTCGGCGTAGACTTTTACGCCGACCTCCATTGAAGTGTTCCAGGCGCGATTGACGGAACTGCGGACGATGACAAGTTCGCCGATCTGGACAGGATGCAGGAAGTTCATGTAGTCGACTGAGGCGGTGACGACGGGGGCTCGGGCGTGGCGGCTGGCGGCGATAGCGCCGGCGATGTCTACGAGGTGCATGACGCGGCCGCCGATCAGATAGCCAAGGGGATTGGCATCATTGAGAAGGGCGAGTTCTGAGATCTCGGATCTGCTTTCGCTAACCATGCGGCCTGCACTTGGGGTCTGATTGTTGGTTTCGAGTTTCCAGCCTGACATTTCTTTTCGACGCTACCATGAGAGGAGTGTCTAATCGTATTGAAACTCTCCAGAATTTACTAGCCCAGTCGCCGGGGGATAGCCGCTTTCGCTACATGCTGGCGAGCGAATACAAGAATGGCGGGCAGTTGGCAGAGGCCGTTGTTGAATTTAACGCAATCATTGCCGGGGACCCAAACTATGGGCCAGCTTATTATCACGGGGGCCAGACGCTGGAGAAGCTGAATCAGTTGGATGCGGCTCGGGCGATGTACGCAGCCGGGATTGAGGCGACGCGGCGGTCTGGGGATGCGCATACGCGTGGGGAACTTGAGGCGGCGCTTTCGATATTGGGGTAGGGCTGAAGCGTACGGTCAGAGATCAAGATTTCGCGTAGGCACTGCGGCGGTCGGGCCGTTGGAGGATCGACCGTCACAATACGCACCGCTGGGCACAGTTCGGGCATTGGTTGTTTTTAAATAACTAGCAAGATGTCAAAGAGCAGGCCCGGTGTTGTTGCCGGGTGGGGTTACGGGTGGAAGTTGGACGCTGGACGCTGGTTTAGGCAGCGAAGGATAAACGGTCCCGGGTGAATTTGGTTTCGTTGTTGAATTTTTTGTCGCGCATTGCATAGAAGCGGCTCAAGATTCGATGGAAGAGATTGCAGAGCCGGAGTTCGTAGACCTCCATGCGGGCAAACGAGGGTGACTGTTTTTCAATGAGTTCGAAGGCGAGGGCGGAGATTTCTGCTGGGGAAGGCCGCGGCTCGGGGGTTTGTGCGTACGCTTGAACGACAGTATCGATGGTGGCGTTGATGCGTTACTGAATCATCTGAGTAACGCGACGGCGGCGCCAGGCAATAGCGATCATTTGTTCGACGAGTTCGAGTTCAAAAGGTGTGGAGGGTTTGAACTCTTCGACAAAGCTGGCCGAGACATTTTCGAAGACCTCTTTGTCTTCGGTTGAGAGGAGGAATTTGTCACTGTAGATGCCGTGCTTCATAGCATTGAGGCAGGATTTGAATTTGCCTTCGCGGGTTTTGGGGCCAGTGCACTTTTTGGCATTGGCGCGGTTGGCCGCGATGGCGGCGTCGGACATGGTTTTCTTGCGTGGCTGCGATTCTACGTTCGAGGCCACGGGTGATGGATCGTTGGCAATGTTCAGTTCTTCATTCAGATCGTTGTTCATTAGGTTCACTCCTGACCAGAAATTCGCAGGCGGGAAGATGGGCTTAATGTTTGCGCCGGGGTAGTTTTAATTGGAATCAGTAGGTTAGACGGAAAATAAATTTGAAAATACCTGTGAACCGCTTTTGGCTTAATGTT
>JBKJUN010000029.1:0-2760 GCA_046590555.1 Bryobacter sp.
CGATTGGTGGAAGCAGACGCGGCGCGGTTTATTCCGAACGATTTATATCTCGACAATCAGAAGTTTGTTGCCGTGATTACCGGGCCGAACATGGGTGGTAAGTCGACTTATTTGCGGCAGGCAGCGATGTTGTCGATCCTCGCGCAGATCGGAAGCTTTGTGCCTGCGGATGAAGCAGTGTTGCCGATTGTGGACCGGGTGTTTACACGCATTGGGGCATCCGATAATGTGGCGCGTGGGCGTTCGACGTTTATGGTGGAGATGACCGAGACGGCGCTGATCTTAAACACTGCGACAGACCGGAGCCTCGTTGTGCTGGATGAAATTGGACGCGGAACCTCCACTTATGACGGCCTCGCATTGGCTTGGAGTGTGGTGGAGTATCTGCATCAGAGGGTGGGGGCGAAGACGTTGTTTGCGACACACTATCATGAGTTGACTGTGTTGGAGGAGACGCTTTCTGGCGTGCGGAATTTGCATGTTGCGGTGAAGGAAGCGGGCGACCAGATTGTGTTCTTGCGCAAGGTGGAGCCGGGGGCGGCGGGCAAGAGTTTTGGTATCGAAGTGGCGCGGCTCGCGGCGCTGCCGGATGTGGTGATCGACCGGGCGCGGCAGATTCTTGCGTTGCATGAGAAGCAGCAGCTTGCGCCGCCGTCGGCTGACCGCGCGCCCGAGCCGATGCAGATTCAGTTGTTTGAACCAGTGGGCGGGAATATTGCTTCGCGGATTCGTTCTTTGAAGCTGGATGAGTTGCGGCCAATTGAGGCTTTGCAGATATTGGCTGAGTTGCAGAAGGAGTTGCAGTAATGCGAGTAGCTGGGATTATGTCGGGGACGTCTCTGGACGGGATTGATGTTGCGGTTATGGATGTGACTTGGCCGTCGTTTGAGTTGGTTGCCTTTGCAAGCACTCCTTATTCAGCGGCGTTGCGAAAGAGGATTCTCGCGGTATCGAATGCGGATTGCCATACGCGTGAGATTGCGCGGCTGCATTATGAGTTGGGGGAGTTGTATGCTGCGGCAGTGACGGCACTTGGGGTGAAGAAGATTGAGTTGGTGGGTTGTCATGGGCAGACGATCTATCACGAGGGGCCGCGTTGTACTTTGCAGATTGGTGAGGGGGCAGTAATCGCCGAGCGCTTGGGGATTGAGACGATTACGAACTTTCGAGCGCGCGATGTGGCGGCCGGCGGGCAGGGAGCACCGTTGGTACCGTTTTTTGACTGGGTGGCGCTGACGAATGATCAGGTGAATCGCGTGGCGATCAATATTGGCGGGATCGCGAACGTCCATGCGTTGCCAAAGAAAGCGAAGTCAACTGATGTGTTTGCATTTGATACGGGACCTGGCAATATGGTGATCGATCAGTTGGCGGTGATTGCGACGAGGGGCAAACAGAGTTACGACAAAGACGGGAAGATTGGCCGCAAGGGCACTTTGAATCGTTCGCTCTTGAAGCAGTTGACGAAGGATAAGTATTTTCTGAAGGCACCTCCGAAGTCTGCGGGACGTGAGCAATATGGCGAGGCGCTGATCGCAAAGATGATCAAGACGGGGTTGCCGATTGAGGACTTGATCGCTACCGCTACTGCCTTCACGGCAGTTACTATTGCTGAGGGGATTGAGCGGTTTGTTGCACCGAAGTTCAAGGTAGATGAGTGCCTGGTGTCTGGCGGGGGCGTGCACAACCCTTTGTTGATGGCGGAGTTGCAGGGGCTGATGCCGGGGAGTTATGTGCATTCGATTTCAGACGTTGGGATTCCGTCAGACGCCAAAGAAGCGATGGCGTTTGCGTTCTTGGCGGCAGCGACGAAACTGGGGAAGCCTTCGAATTTGCCTAGTGCGACAGGAGCGAAGAAGCCTGTCCTACTTGGGGAAATTCATCCGGCTTAAGGCAGTCTTGAGCCAAATGTCGCCTTCAGTCTCTTCATAGAATGCTTTCGTTTCGGTTGGGGTGATGATGTTGCGAGTATCTTAAGTTCGGGTTGCTTGAGTGCGAGGGTCTTCCATGCGTTGTCGCTTCCCACGCCGGCACGGAAGGTGTTGAGGGGTTGCTTGGATTCCCAGTCGGTCCAAGCTTCTTCTGTGGCACCCAGTTGTTTGGCTATCGAGCGGGCAGTCGCCAGAAGCAAAGAAGCGATGAGCCGCATGTCCTTAGTGTTGCGCGCGAAGTTACTTTACGTCTTCAAAAGTGATGGCGGAATCGGCAGAGGCTTTCTTGAAGTTGGAGGATTGCATCGACATCGTGATGACGCGCTTGTAGCCGAAGAGGAGGTCAAAGCGCATCTCTGTCCCGTAGGTGGCTGGGAACCAGACGCCAGGAGCGATACGAGTGTAGGTTAGCGAAAAGCCGGTTTGGCGGAGGTTTGTGCCCAGCATCGTCTTTACCAGCAGGGGCATTTTGAAGTTGAGTTTCGTTTGGATCGAGAGTGGGTGGAGATCTTCAACGTCGATCAGCGCTTCACCAGCCCAAGGGTTCTCTTTGGTTTTTCCTTCAAATGAGATGCGGTGAATCGGACGGCCCCGGTAGGATTCAGTTTTGACGAGGTTGAAGTTGTAGTCGGGGAGGTCCTTGGGCAGGAATGGAAAGAAGCCCATGCCGATGCCGTCTTTTGATTCTTCGTTGTTGACAGATTTGTCGGCGAGGACTTGGACTATGACGCCATCGACGCCGAGAGGGCGCTCTGAGGTCTCGGTGTATGAATGGAGTTTCTTGTTTTTCTCGTATCGGCCTTCGAGCTGAACCAGCTTATTCTTGGTA
>JBKJUN010000253.1:0-2345 GCA_046590555.1 Bryobacter sp.
AGTGCGACATTCAAATCCGGATTCGCTGCATCGATAAGCGCTTTCACAGGAATCCTGCGTGTCGATATGATCGATTCACCCCGTCCATCGGTCTTGTTACTTGTGAGCAGAATTTCCGAGCCTGCATCATCGCTTAATCCCTCTGCTCGCGACAGCGCTTCAAGCAAATTCATTGCCCCCGAGACTTGAAACGAAGTTGGTTTCTTCACCGCACCGACTATTGAAATCGGGCGGCTGCGGTATTCAATGACTGAAACCGTTACGACTGGGGAAACGAGAATTTCCTCTTCACGCAATGCGCGGACAATCGCTGCCTCCACGTCGCCTGGCAGTAAGCCTGCTACAGGGATTCGGCGCTTCACCATCGGAAGGCTCAGCGAACCATCTCCTGAGACTCTCAATGTCCGAGTCAGTTCAGGTGCATCGTAAACGCTGATGCCGACAAGATCTTCAACCCCAATCTTTTGTTTCGGCAAATTCGATAGCGAGTCGGGCAAAGGCAGGGAATTCCGGCTGCTGCTCTGGGCATGGCAAATGGCAAGAGACACGTAGAGTGTATATAGAAATTTCATGTGGGAATCTTCGGATTGAAAAGGAGACGGTTTGTACGGTCTACTTGCGCAGGCCGGGGATTTGCTTGTGTGCGGGCGTTTCCAGAATCGGACGCACCCAGGATCGTTCTATTTCTACAGAGATCGAACGTTGCAGCATTTCTACGGAAAGGATCAATCGATCCGCCGATTGCGTTCGAATCAGCAAACCTTCCACTCCGCTAAGAGCTCCGGTAGCGATTCGAACTTTGTCTCCAGTGTTCAAATAAGGCCAAGGCTGTGCGTCGAGGCCAGCCAGGCTAACTGCTTCAATTGCCGACATTTCGTGCGCCGGTATGGATTCAAGTTTTCCACCGAATCCAACTGCATACTCAACCCCGGGAGTCATCAGCACGGGCAATCGCCGATTTCGATCCAGCCGGCAAAAAACGTAGCCGGGAAATAACGGAAATGCGATTGTCTTCAACCGGTCTGAGTACTTCCGGACGGTTTCATAAGTTGGCAGAAAGGCTTTGTACCCTTTATTTTCAAGCGCTACCCGCACAGATTCTTCAGCCTTGGTTCTCACCTTGAGGGCGAACCACTCCAGCTTCGAGTCCCCAACTCTGCCAGATTCGTGCAGAAACTCAGGCATTCGACTCTCTCTCTGAGTGGCGCGACAAAGTTACTTCACCGGCCTCCAGACGTGCTACCGCCACAACTGTCCCATTTGTCGTATCGGCCCAACTCGACCGTCTTTGAGAAAAAACATCAAATTTATTGTTCGACTCCATTTCATCCTCCAATTCCCTTGAAAATCCCGCACGCACTTTAGGTGATAGTCGCGGAACGATCCCAAAAATCTCAGATTTCTTGGCTTCGGCTAAACATCAATGAAACGCTCTGACCTGAAACTCGACACCGCCGCGACCTTTTTGTCATGATTTAGTCAGTTTCCACGCAATGGGTGTACGGCGGAAAAGTGACGGATTAGGCGGCGATAGCGCCATGCCTCCTTTCCCAGAAGTCCTCAGCTCTACCACTGAGATGGCAACAACGGAGGGCGATGATGGCGTTGGCGCCCTTGAATGTCCAATGCATCCCGGCGCGTTTTAGGCGGGTACCGACAGAGACTTTGCATCCGGCTTCGACGACACCGGATGAAGTGCAGAGTCCTTGCGCCCGGAATCTTGGATAGCGCATGCGACAGCGATTGCGGCAGATGTAGATTAAGCATTTGGCGGCGGCAGGGCACGACTCGATGTAGGGTCGCAGAGCATGCACAATGGCGCGCAATTTGCCCTCATCCAGTTGCGTGCAGCGCTCTGAAGCCCACGTCTGGCTCTGCGCGTTGCCCGTTCCGAAGATCGACTGCGCCGTTCGGTGTAGAGTTTCTTTGACGTGGAATCGGTCGACGATCTGGATGGCACCGGGGAACAATCCGTGCGCGGTATTCCATATCCACGGCGTACCGTCGCCGATGATGGCTCTGCGCGGAGCGCCAGAGAAACGCCGTCGGGCGGCCTCACGCAAGACACGCTCTGCGAAGGCGGACCGTTGGACGCCGTCGGACGAGGCGGCGCTCTCGATGGCCGCTGAATAAGTAACCGAGCCGGGATCGCGCACAGGCACACCTTCAGAATCGCGGCCTTCGGCGCTCCAGATCACGCACAATTTGACTTCACGTGTTTTCGCCGAGCCGTCGGGTTGCTTGCCTGCGCGTCCGGCCAGTTCGACGGTGCGCATCGGGATGCCGGTTCCATCAAGACCCATGTAGAGTGTGGGCGGCAGGGGCGTCACTTCCAGCGGTTCGGC
>JBKJUN010000883.1:0-2553 GCA_046590555.1 Bryobacter sp.
CAACCGGCCAACTCAATCGGGCAGGAGAAACGTTGTGCGCCTTCTTAAATGGTTGTGGCGGTACAGTTTTGTTTGGTGTTACGCCCGATGGAGCCCTTGTGGGCCAGTTGGTCAGCAACGGAACACTGCGGGATGTGGCACAAATGCTGCGGCGCATGGAGCTTCCTTCCTCGGCGCATATTGAGAGAGTGAAACTCCACGGCAGGGCCAATGAGGTTCTTGCCATCACTGTTATATCCAGACGACGACAACCGCGTTTTTACTTTCGATGACCGCCCCTATTAACGTGTGGCGACGACAAGACAAGTCATGGGGCAGGAGAGATACCGGCGTCTATTGTTGGACAGGGCTCACTCGCACAAGCGATGGGAGAACTTTGCTCGGCCGATTCGGCCTCACCTCGGGGCAGGGCCTGGAAAATTCTGCCGCAGTCTTGTTCATCAACCACGAATCACCTCATTACTCGCAATGTCAGTTGCGTCTCGCGAAATTTCGAGGGGTCGACAAGAATGAGTTTCTGGACCAGCGCCAATTGAATGGCAACGCGTTCTCTTTGCTTCGGGAGGCAGTTCAATTTTTGGGCCGCCATCTGCCAGTCGCTGGGCGGATCGAGCCGGGCCCTTTGAGCACGTCGATTCCCCGCTCTTTCCTCCGGTGGCGCTGCGAGAGGCTCTAGTCAATGCTTTCGGCCACCGGGTTTATTCGATTCCCGGCGGAGCGGTTAGCGTTGCCGTTTATGATGATCGGCTGGAAATTTGGAGCGACGGCCGGCTTCCTTTTGGATTGACAACCGACGAGTTGGTGAAGGAACATCTCTCCCGTCCCAGGAATCCGCCGATTGCTGAAGTCTTCTTCCGCCGCGGGTTGGTAGAACTTTGGCGACGCGGGACTCAAAAGATCATCGAGCTTTGCGTGCTTGCCGGACACCCCGCTCCCCAGTTTGTCGAGCAGGCCGGTGCTGTGGGGGTGCGTTTCCTGCCTAGCGGATACCTTGCTCCGCTACGCGTGGCCCATGACCTCACGAGCCGACAACGGCTTATCCTCCAAGTGTTGTCCGCTTCGGCCAGTGAGACATTTGGGCGGATAATAATGCGGGTCAACCCCGAGATCTCAGACCCACTTTGCGCGATGATCTCATTTGCTTGAAGCGTCTTCAACTTATCGATTCGATTGGGCGGGGTCGAGGGGCAGTCTGGTCGCTGCGGCGCGCTCCAGCCGAATAAGGCGGATCAACCGCCTTATTCGGTTTGACAGGAACACTTCAAGATTCGAAATCCTGGAATTGGCAAATTTCGAGGCATGTCATTGAAAACAATATACAATTCTAGTGGCTCAGAAACTGCGCCCACAATTCCCATCACAGACGAGATGAAGCTTGAGAATGGAATGAGGTGGATACACCGCCGTATTCAAGGCGGGGAATTGCTTGGGGAAGTGACTTGAATCGTCAACCGCAAGGGACTTAGGGCCGCTTCGAATGATCCAAGGAAGTACCCAGAGCAATTTCTGACATAAAATGGGGGCTCTGGTCAATAGTTCGGCGAAAGAAAATGGCGAACCCGTATTCGAATGATATGCGGGCTAAGTTTTTGGCAGCCTACGAATCGGGAGACGTAGGCCTGTCAAAATTTGCGGCTACGTTTCAAGTAAGCCTCGGGTGGGCCGAGAAGATTTGGAAGGCGAAACGGGAAAGCGGGAGCGCGGAGCGGCCTTTGGGGAGACCGCGTGGTTTTCCGAGCCGGTTGATCCCGAAGATTCGCGAACGGTTAGCCGGACAAGTCGGCAAGCAACCCGATGCGAAAGTGGAGGAACTTCGAAGGTGGTTGGAGCAACAGGAGAAGGTTCAGATTAGCCCGCAGCGGTTGTCAGCGATCCTAGCCTGACTTTCGCAGTTGAGCCCATTGAATTCAGTTAAAGCGTTAAGAATCAGTAAATGGCTACCGTAGGTCTTCACCACAAAATGGAATCAACCTGCGTTGGGGAGCGAAGGCCGTTCGATCTTGGCGGAGGTGATCCGTGGAGGCGGTTGGGCTGGCAAGGCCAGGCGCAACTTTTTGAGCAGGATCTTCACATCTGAGTCCGGCTGCGTGTAGCGAGGCAGAATCAACCGGCGGCCATCTGCGGTAGGCAGATGAACGTCGATCATCTGGATAGACGCCAGCTTCTCCAGCACCGCTGCCGGGGTTAGGCCCGGTGCGTGGATGATCAATTGGTGCTTCAAGGTCACTTGCAACGAATAGGCCAAAAACGCCGCCAAAATGTGCACATCCACGCGATGCTCGAGTTGGTGATAAATCGGGCGAATCCCCAGTTCGCTTTTGAGCGAACGGAACACCGCCTCAATCTGCGTCAGTTGCACATAGCGAGCCCAAAGTACCGCCGGGTCGCCATCGGTCAGATTCGACCGCAGCAAATAATGCCCATCGCGCCACTCGGCCTGCTTGCGTTTGTGGCGGTCCACACGAAACGAAAACGACTCCCGCGTCACTGCCTGTCCAACTTCAGGCACACATATTTTGACGAACCCGTAGGCCCGCCCCGCCTCTGTCTTGG
>JBKJUN010000460.1:0-9491 GCA_046590555.1 Bryobacter sp.
ATTGTGGAGCCGTAGCTCCCACCTACACATTCAAACAGGCTGGTACCAAATCTTGCATGGATAATGCTAAAGACCCGAAGTTACTCCGCCGCTTTTCCTGTGCTCTCAACTTCAGCATCCAGCAAAGCCACCCATGGCAAGAAGCATCTATCAATGCGATCGAGCAGAGGCGGGGAATGGGGAAGCGCTATGGCTTGCTGGATTCGGTGATCGTCAGGAATTGATTGGACGCAGTTGGTCCGGAGCTTTGTTTTGTGCCACCGGGCCACTCGATGTCGATGCGATCCACCTTGATGGCAGATCCGAGGCCGAAGTGAAGCCTGAAGTCGTTCTGCGATAAGAAACTGGATCCAGAGCGAAGCTCCTGGACAATGGTTCTGGCACCCACGGAAACTGTTACGCGAGCTCCAATGGCGCTGCGATTGGAGCGTTGGCCAATCAATCTGATGTTGAGGTAATTCAGTCGATTGCCGCCATCGTTGCGCAGGACTGTTGGGGGCTCATTGAGATTGGAGATGAGAAGGTCGATGTCGCCGTCATTGTCCAAATCACCGGTCGCCAAGCCTCGGCTGGACTTTTTCATGGCCAGAGCGCCGGTTGGGGCAACCTCACTGAAGCGGCCGTTTCCGAGATTGCGATAAAGCAAGCGGCGTTGTTCGTATTCGACACCCTTCAAATTGGGATAGATGTGGCCGTTGACCATGAAGATATCGGGCCAACCGTCGTTGTCGAAGTCTAGAAGGGCGGTGCCCCAACCCATGAACTGGCGATGCTTGCCGAGGCCGCTGGGGATCGTGGATTCCTCAAAGCTGCCGTCGCCGCGATTTCGATAGAGATTGGGGATGTCGTCGACGAAATTGGTTTTGAGCAGATCCAATTTTCCGTCGCCGTCAAAATCGATGACTGCGGTGCCCATTCCGGCTTGCTCCCGACCGTCCTCGCTGAGGGCAACACCTGCCTCGATGCCGCGGTCGGTGAAGGTTCCGTCGCGGTTGTTGTGATAGAGCAAACTTGGTTGAGAGTCGACGGCGACGTAAATATCCGGCCACCCGTCGTGATCGTAATCGATGGTAGAAGCCGAGAGAGAGTATCGCAAGCCAAGTTCGCCGATACCGGATTGCTTCGAAACGTCCTCAAACTTTAAAGCGCCTTTGTTCGAGATGTTTTTATAAAGGCGGTTTTTGCCGCCTTGCAGCCCAAGCGGTCCGCAGGGAACGGGTTGATCTTTCCAGCGGCATGCGTTGGGCTGGCTGGGCACCGGCGTGTTTTTCTCATCGAATTGAACGTAGTTCGCGACGAAAAGGTCGAGCTTCCCGTCGAGGTTGTAATCGAGAAAGGCGCAGCCGGTGCCCCAGCGAGTTTCCCGCTTGGCACCGTCCACAAGTCCAGCGGCCGCACTTACATCTTCAAAGGTTCCATGGCCGGAGTTGCGATAAAGCCGATCGCTGCCATAGTAAGTGACAAATAGATCTGTGAAGCCGTCGTTGTCGATGTCGCCGGCGCAGACTCCCTGACCCCAACCGCTCTTGGTCAAGCCGGCAGCTTCGGTAACGTCGACAAATTTTAGATTTCCCAAGCCGCGATATAAGTGATTTGAGGGTTGGGGATCCTGTAGGGCGTTGCGGGCCGAGGCATTGACCGTAAACAAATCGAGGATGCCATCGTTGTCGTAGTCAAATAAAGCCAGCCCGGCGCCGAGGGTCTCGATGAGCAAAGATTTGCGTTCGTTGTCGCCGCAGATCAAGCGGTGGGTCAACCCCGACCCTGGAGAAGCATCGATAAATTCCGGTGGAGGTGGTAACTGGGCGGCGGCCAGGGCGAGGGCCAAAACCAGCAGGCCCCTCACCCGCGGCTCTCGGTGATTGTCAATCGCTGGTCGCCCGGGACGTCTTTCATCTTCTGAACAATCCCGCTCGGCCAGACAATTTCCAGTTCGGCGATCGTCCGGTCTTGGCCGAGGCCGAAATGAACGCGTTTTGAGCTGGAAGAAAGATAGCTGCCGCTGGCGCTAACATAGGCGCGTTGGCGTAGGCCGGAAGCCGTCCTGATCGAAACGCAGGCTCCAATGCCTTCGCGATTGCTGGTGGTTCCAACGGTGTCGATGCCGATCCAGTGGTTGCCGGTAGCACCTTCGTTTTTGAGAATCAACGCGGGTGAGTTGTTGCAGTTGATCACCAGGTCGAGGCATCCGTCATTATTCAGATCACCAACGGCAAGGCCGCGGGCGGCCAGCGGGATGCTAAAAGGTTTGCCGCTTTGGGAGGAGATATCCTCGAAGCGGCCTTGCCGGTTGCCTAAGATCGCCAGCGGTTCCAAGTACTTTATCCAGGGCTGGGTTAATGCGATGTTATCCATAACATGTCCCTGGGCAATTACAAGATCTTTCCAGCCGTCATTGTCCATGTCGGCGAATTTGGCACCCCAGCCGGAGTGCGGAGCGGAGATCGCGCCCAGGCCGCTTTCGCCTGATTCATAGTCGAAGCTGCCATTGCGGTTTCGGAAGAGGGCGTACTTTTGATTGGCCAGGGCGTCGATGAAGATATCGGGGCGGCCCGTGTTGGTGAGATCGGCGCTGTCGATGCCCATGCCCGCAAAGGCGCGCCCATCGCCATCGTAGGCGAGGCCGAGGGCCAAGCCCGCTTCCTCGAAGGCGGTGCCATTGCGGTTGATAAACAATTGCTGTGCGACTGAATCGTTGGCGATCGCAATATCGGGCCAACCGTCGGCATTGAAGTCTTCGATGGAAACACCCAAACCTTTTCCGAACATGCCCTTGAAGCCTGCGCCTGCGCCGAAATTGGAGAAAGTTCCATCACCGTTGTTCTTGTAGAGTAAGTGCTCGACGGCAGGAAACTTGTCCGGGTGGCAATAGGCGCGGTAGCCCTCTTTACGTTCGCCGCACCATTGGTTCTTAGAGAAGCTCCAATTGAGATATCGAGTAACAACCAGATCGAGGTGGCCGTCGCGGTTGAAGTCGAAGAAGGATGCCCCAGCGCACCAGCCAGAACTAAGCAGCCCCGCTTTCTGGGTAAGATCTGTGAACGTGCCATCGCCGTTGTTGCGATAGAGAATGCAACCGTCGAGGTTGGTGACAAGCAGACTCGGACTGCCGGAATTGTTGTAGTCTCCGGCTGCGACGCCCATGCCGTATCCGGAGCCACGCAGGCCGGCTTCTTGGGTGACATCGGTGAAGGTGCCATTTCGATTGTTGCGGTAGAGTCGATTCCAGAAACGTGGATCAGACTTGTCGGGTTGCTGGCCGGGTGCCATCGGACTGGATAGTTTGGCACCGTTGACGAAGAACAGATCCAGCCAGCCGTCACCGTCGTAGTCGAAAATGGCGACGCCACCGGTCATCGACTCGGGGAGATATTTTTCGGCTGTCGGGCTGGATTGGTTGACGAAGTTGACGCCGGAACCCGCGGTGATGTCGCGGAATAACGGTATCTTTCGCGCGTCACCAGAAAGTGCCGAGCTTAGTGCGTGGGCGGCGGCGCACCGAAGCAGATTGCGGCGCGTCAAGGCTTGGACTCACGTGCGGAGCGCCGCGCATTCATATCCCGGACAATTTTAGCTTCAGCGTCGGCCTCGGCCGCGCGGCCGAGTTTGCGGTAAGCATTTACCAAAAGGACATGAACGCTCGATTCTTCGGGATTCATTGCCACAACCAGGCGGTATTGAGCAACGGCTTGTTGCAGATTACCCTTGGCGGCGAGGAGGCGGCCGAAGTCCAGATGGGCTTGAGCCAGATTCGGGCAGATCTCAAGGGCCTTGGTTATCCTGCCGATCGCTTCGTCGGGATCCTGGCTCAGATTTAGTAGTGAGTTGGCAATTTTCCATTGGGCCAAACAGTTGTAGGGATCGGCAATCAATTCGAGTTTTAGTTCCTTGATGGCCAAGTCCCATTTGCCTTCGAGCCAATAGATATTGCCGACATTGTAATGTGCGCCACGAAACTTGGGTTCCTTTTCAAGAGCCTTACGATATTGATCCAAAGCACCGTCGTAATTTTCCGTGCTCTCCTGGACTTGGCCCGAGATCAGATTGGTGAGGTAGGAATCGGGCGCTTGCACTTCCAGTTCTCGCAGTGTCCCTTGGGCGAGCTTCATATACATTTGGCCGAGGGTATAGAGGGCTTCGACGTTGCGTGGGGACTTCCGGAGGAGCTTCTGCACTACACCGGCACCGGCCTCAAGTTGGCCGAGAGAAAAGAGAGCCCGGCCATGGTAAAGCTGCGCGGCCTCATCGGAAGGATTGAGTCTGGAGGCGCGGTCGAGCAGATCACGCGCTTTGGCGAACTGACCCACCAAGAAATAGGCTGTTCCTAGTGGTACGAGCGAGCTTGTCATTTTGGGATCAACGCGAAGTCCCGCTTCAAAGCTTTGGATGGCCAGCAGATATTCATTGGATTGAAAGAAGAGAAGCCCCAGGTTATTGTGGGCAGCGGCGAGTTTTGGATCGAGAACGAGGATGGCATTGTATCGGGCGATCGCGGTGGTTAGATCTCCAGCGCGCTTGGCGGCGATGGCTTCAGCGTAAAGGTCGTCGACATTTGGCACGGGTGCCTTCACCTGGGCACCGGCTGTAACGCTAAACAAACCGAGCGCTATCAGTAAGAATGAGGTGACGTTAACTTTAAGGTGTGTCATTGGGCACTCGCTTTTCTGGCCTTAGTAGTTCGCGCGCGAAGGAGGCAACCCATTCCGGGCCAGCGGCTATCGCCCGAGCAGCCACGGCCTGAGTTTCTGAATCACTCTTTGCGGCGCAGAGCATGGCAAGTCGCAACAAGTATTCACCGCGCGGATCGAGGGCGACGGCTTGATCCAGGAGGATTCTTGCGCTATCGAGCTTCCCGTCAAGGAACTCCACCGAGCCGAGTACATACTTTCCGGCAGCCTCGAACGAGTTCCGGGTCCGCAGCCAGACGCCCGCTTCGGAGGCAGTAGGAATCGTCTTCCGCTTTAAGAGATCCAAGGCGGTAGCGGCGAAGGTTTTTGCTTCCATGCGCTGTTTGGGGGGATTTTCGATTCCGGGAGCGACCATCAGGCGAGCTGATAGAAGTAAGGCATCGATACTGCTGGTGTTTGCTTGCAAGGCCTGCCTGGCCAGCCCGACGCATTGCGAGAGCTTTCCGAGATCGCAACTGCTATGCGCACCTGCCAAAGCAGCATACACAATGAATTCCGAATTCGGATAGGCATTGAGAAACTGTTGGGCGGTCTCGACTGTCCGCACTGGATTTCCAGCCTCCATTATGGCTCCAAAGGCATCCAGTTCTTCGCGGCTTTTCGCTTGTGGGCTGGTAGAGTTTGAAGCAGGGGCAGGCACCTGAGCAAATGCCATGTCCGCACAAAGCAAAGCCGCGATGCCTAGCAAGCCGCTATTGACGTTGGCCCAAGCCATAGATGTCCTTTAGGGTCTGGAATTCAGTCAGCCGCCGGTTCGCGCCGTCCTTGTCGCCCATGGCACTAAGAACCCGCGACAACAAATAGTAGGCCTGAAGGAAGGCTGGATCGATTTCGATCGCGGCGTTGAGCGATGCCATGGCAACATCGTTTTTCTTGGCGGCCCATGCGACCTTGCCGAGCAGGAACTGGTTCATTGCCACGCGGGGAGCCAGTGCCACCGCTTTGCCGATCATGCTTTCGGCCTCTTCCAAACGGTTGAGTTGCAAATAGTATTCAGCAAGAGACTGATATGGCAAATAAAAAGACGACTTACTTTGTTCAGCAAGTTGCACTGACTTAAGCAAAAGCGGTTCAGCCTCCTCCTCTTTACGCATTTCTCGCAAACAGATTCCCAGGTAGCAGAGCGCTTTGTAGTGATCTGCGGATCGCGCAAGAGCTAGCTGAAATTGCTTTGCCGCAGTTTCAACGTCTTTCTCCACTTGAAAGCGATAACGGCCTTCGACGTAAAAAGCTTCTGGATCGAGAGGAAAAGCAGCTTTGGCTAACGCTATCTCTTCCTTGAACAGTTTTCGTTGATTGAGGACGAAGTAGGCTTCGGCCAGCGGCAGGTGAGCGTGCAGATTCCCTTCGGCCAGGGCACTGCGGAGAGCCTTGACGGCTACAAAAGTTCTTCCCTGGCGAAGAGACTGAACTCCATTCGCCAGGGACTTTGAAGCGTCTTGAGATCGAAGCGTGGTGGCCGATACAGCGAAAAGGCAAAAGGAGGCAAGGAGGATTTTACCCTTGCCTCGCGCGAGAATGCTCCACATGCCTGCAAGTGTATCCACTCAGAAGTTAAGTTTCAACGCCATCTGTCCTTGCCTTGGTGTATTGCCTTGTCCCCCGACGACACCGAAATTCAAGTTATTGGGTGCGTATCGAGAGTCAGCTCCGCCAAAAATCACACGGTTGAAGACATTGAAGAATTCCACGCGTAACTGCAGGTTCACGTTTTCAGTAAAGCGGAAGAACTTGGATACGTTCACGTTTTCATTGAAGAACGAGAAGTTACGAAGATTGCCGTTAATTCGGGGAGCGTTGCCGAAGGTGTAATCAGTCGGCTGAGAGAATGCGTTAATGTTGAACAGCTTGTTTTTTGCAGGGTCGAAACCACTGCGACTGAGTTGAGGATCGGTGCCCGGAACCAGATTGGGCCGGTTGCCGCCGCCAAAGATCGGCAGCACATTACCGGCGCCGACTCCGACGGGAGTACCGCTTTGATGGCGTGTGACCCAGCTAACCTGCCAGCC
Organism: Bryobacter sp.; assembly: GCA_046590555.1. Taxonomy (GTDB): domain Bacteria; phylum Acidobacteriota; class Terriglobia; order Bryobacterales; family Bryobacteraceae; genus Bryobacter. The sequence continues at coordinate 6,698 of JBKJUN010000460.1, forward strand.
GCCAATGATTTTTCCGGCGACGCCCGGCTTATTCACAAATCGTTTGCCGGTGCCGATGGGCAATTCGTAGAGCCCGCTGACGGCGAGCGTGTGCGGGATGTCGCTTGGTGCTAAAGAGTATTCAGCCTTGCGGTTGAAGGTGTTGATCGCACCACCGTTAAAGGTTCCGAAGCCAGAGTTCGTGTTGCTCATCTGGCGGGAGGCAGTGTAGCTGACCAAACCCTCCAAGCCTTTGATGAAGCGGCGTTGGAGCGTCATCTGGAAAGCGTCATAGCGGGTGACGCCAGTCTGCTGAAAATTGCTGGTAATGGCGGCATATTGGGGGAATGGCCGTAGCGACTGGGCGACGCTGCCTCTGAATCCGGTGTAAGGTAAGCCAATGCCAGCGGCCCGAGCGGCGGGGCTGTCTATATTGGCTAGCAAAGTTGCGCCAAGAGAAAGGAACTTGGGGTCGACCTGGTTCAGGTTCTCCAAATTTGAGGGCAGCCGAATTCCTTTATTGCCGACATAGCTGGCACTGAGCAAGATCGAAGCTGGCAATTCCCTTTGAATACCGATGGTCCAGTTCTGGATGTAGGGTGCGGCCGCCTGCCAACGGCCGGCGTAGTTGACGGCTTGATCATTACCAATCGAGGAATTGAAGGTCGCGACGGTGGGCAAAGGAAATGGTCGATCCCACGACCCGTATCCGGGTGTCACACCTGAATCCTGCGAGATGGCGGCGAAATTACCGGAAGACCCGTTCAGGAAGTTTGTCTTGATGCGGGTCTGGCCGAGATCGTTTGCGCCTCCGAGTCCGAAAACGATTCCGTAGCCGCCGCGGATCACGGTTTTGTTATTCCAAGCGTAGGCAAATCCAAGGCGGGGTGCGAAGTTCTTATAGTGAGTATCGGCGATGGTGTCCAGCCCAGTGCAGAACTCGCATTTGCCGGGTTTGCTCAAAGCCCCCAGACGGCCGCCAGCTCGCGGGTTGACCACGGTGGGATCGAAGAAGGCGATGCGGTTTGTGTCTTCGCTCGAGGGAACAAAAACGTCGTAGCGCAGGCCTAGATTGAGGGTCAGTTTTCGGTTGACCCTGAAGTCGTCCTGGATGTAGCCGGAAAAAGAGGAGTTTCTGAAAACGCGATCGATCAGTCCGGTGGAGGCGCTGGCCGAGTCGGCGACGCCGAGCAAGAAGCTTGCAAAGGGGTGGCCAAAGTTGTCAAAGTTAGGCGAGCCTGGCAGAGAAGTGCTGCGGTTGCTGAATTCAAACCGGGCGGGGCAACCTTCACAGATCGAAGTCGTATTTTGGGTCTGACGATACTCGACACCAATATTCAAGCTGTGTTTGCCCTTCACCCACAGAACATTGGAAACGGCGCTCTTTCCGGGCTGAAAATTCAGATCGCCTTGAAAACCGGTTCCAAGTTGAACAGGGGCGGCTACCGGGCCGTTGAACAGCATTCGCGGGAAGGCGCTCTTCGAGCCTTTGGGTAAGCCAGGAAAATCAACGGTGGTGTTGGGGGGGCCGCCGATTTCCTGATTATTCAGAATGCGAAACCAAAGAGTGCCGGCCGTTACGATCACGTTGGGGCGCACCGACCAGGAATAATTGGCGAGATAAGCGGTGGTTGCGCTAGGACAATTCGAAAGCCCGCTCAAGGAGCCGGTGATATTGCTGCCCAGGATGCATTGGTTCGGGTTGTTGGTTTTCCAATTTGTGAAGCTAATTCGCTGGGAATCTGTGATGTTGTGAGCCAGGTTATAGGACCACGTCAGGTTGTTGTTGGGCAAGCTGGTGATGCCGGGGCCTATGTTGTTGATCAAACCCGGCCCTGTCGGTGTGGGGATGAGTGGGACGACCTGTCGTGAGGTGGCACTGAAGCGCGAGGCTGGAATCTGATTGCCGGGGAAGGGCTGTTGGGTCACTGGATCATAGATCGGAATCAGGACGCCGCCGGAATTGCGTAGTTGCGAGAAATCACCAGTTCGGAACTCCGCAGTAGGGACGGTGAAGCGGGTATTCACACCGGCACCGCGAAACTTGTACCAGTCAAAAGCGACATTGAAGAAAGTGCGATTCTTTCCCGAGTAGAGCTTGGGAATCGAGAGGGGCCCTCCTAGAGTAAACCCATATTCATTCTGTTTATTGATGCCAACGGTGCGCGCGAAGAACCCTCGCGCGTCAAAAACGGTGTTACGCACATAGTCAAAGGCATTCCCATGGTAAGCGTTAGTGCCTTGCGCCATGTGAAAGTTTTTGACTCCCTGGCCTCGGCCATACTGAGCGGAAAACACGGAAGTGAGAACCTTGAACTCGTCGACGGATTCGTACGGAGGATTGATATTGGTTTGGAATCCATTGGTTTCGAACGAGGCCATGGGGACTCCGTCGAAGAGCACTTCGCTATTGAAGTCGACTCCTCCGTTGATTCGGCTCGAGAACCCATCGCCCTGTACACCGGGGACAAGAAACACGAAGGCATCGATTTGCCGCCGGCCATTTACTACCAGAGGAAGTTCTTTGACTGCTTTCGCTGAGATTGAAGTGGCAATTTCGACGTTTGCATTGTTGATCTCTACCGCCTCCGCAGAAACCGAAATCGATTCGGCTGAATTGCCCACGCTGAGCGCTACATCCACCACGGCCACGCCGCTGAAAGCAAGCCTGGCATTTTCGGTAACACTGACCTTGAAGCCTGGTTTCTCCACTGTAATGCGGTAAATGCCGGGGGCCAAGGAACTGATGGAATAACTGCCGGTAGCATTCGTCGTGGCTTTCAGCGTGGCATTGGTCTCCACGTTTACCGCCTTG
>JBKJUN010000661.1:0-7214 GCA_046590555.1 Bryobacter sp.
GTTCCGCATCGCCGATACCCCCGGCCACGAACAATACACCCGCAACATGGCCACCGGCGCATCCACCTCTGACGCCGCCATCATCCTCGTCGCCGCCATCAAAGGCGTCAGTCGCCAGACCCTCCGCCACGCCACCATCTCGCACCTCCTCGGCATCGAGCACCTCATCTTCGCGATCAACAAAATGGACGCCATGGGCTGGAGCGAAGAAGTTTTCACTGCCATCAAGACCACCCTCGAAGAACATGCAAAACGCTGGCCCGGCGCGAAGCTTCACTACCTGCCAGTAAGCGCGCTCGACGGCAACAACGTCGCCTCCCGCAGCGACATCGTCACCTGGTACAACGGCCCCAGCCTCCTCGATCTGCTGGAGAATCTCGAGATCAGCCCCGCCGCCGCCAACTTCCGCTTCCCCGTCCAATACGTTGTCCGTCCCGGCGACGGCTTTAGAGGCTTCGCCGGCCGCATCGCCAGCGGCACGGTCAAGCCAGGCGACGCGATCGTAGTCCTCCCCAGCGGCCGCCGCGCCACCATCAAAGAAATCGCAACCTTCAACGGCCCACTCACAGAAGCCAGCGAAGGCCAAAGCGTCACGCTAGTCCTCAACGAAGAAGTCGACGTCAGCCGTGGCGACATCATCGCGCTGGAAACCGCCCGTCCCGAACTCAGCCGCCACCTCGAAGCAGACCTCGTCTGGATGTCAGAAGAACACCTCGAACCCGGCACGCCCTACCTCCTTAAATCGGCGACAAGAGAACTCAGCGCCAAGATCTCGAGGATCGAATGGGCCCTCGACCCCGAAACCGGTAACCACCTCAAGGTCAACTCAGCCGCCCTTAACGACCTCCTCCGCGTCTCGATCGAAACCACACAACCTCTCGCCTTCGACCCCTACGGCAAGTGCCGCGAAACCGGCAGCTTCATCCTCGTTCACCCGCGAACCAACCGCACCATCGCCGCCGGCATGATCGTCCGCGGCTCGCAAAAAACAGTCCGCAACGCTAGCAGCCTGGCCTTCGATCTCGGCCCTGTAACAGCCGGAGAACGCGTAGAACGTTACGGCCACATGCCCGCTATCGTTACCAGCAAAGACCCTGATCTACTCGAGCGCATCCTCTTCGAGCACGGCGCACTGGTCCTCCGCTGGCACGGCCCCGTCCCCAAAGAACTAGAAGAATCGGGAGCAATCGTGATTTCGGATTCAGGCCTCGAAATACCCGAAGAAGGTGCCCTCGAATTCCTCGAAGCAGCAGGCATCCTCATGCGGCGAAACGATTTTATCTCAGGAGAAGGTATATGAGCGATGTGCTCCAATCGATCGATCAGGCTCTCACAGGCAAGGCCTGCTACACCTGCAGTTTCCAACTTGAAGACGTAGTGCTCCTCCACTACCTCTTGCAGCGAGACCCCAGGATCCCGGTCCTCTTTCTCGAAACGGGCTACCATTTTGCCGAGACCTACGCCTACCGCGACCAACTGACAAAGGATTGGAATCTCAACCTCCACAATCTTGAAGCCACTCAATCCGTAAAGGATCAGGAAGCCGTATTCGGAATTCTCAATCAGACAGAACCCGCCAAATGCTGCCAGCTCCGCAAAGTTGAGCCCCTCTTTGACGGCCTCGAAAACTACGACGTCTGGTTCACCGGCCTCCGCCGCGAACAATCCCCCACACGAGCAAAGCTCGAAGTGTTTGAAACAACCCAGCTCAAAAGCGGTAAGCAAATCGCCAAAGTAAGCCCACTCGCCCACTGGACCTGGAAGCAAGTCTGGCAATACGCCCGCGACAACAACCTCCCCATCCTTGAGCTCTACGACCAGGGCTACACCAGCATCGGCTGCGAACCCTGCACAGCCAAACCGGCCAGCGATGACAACCTCCGCAGCGGCCGCTGGGGCGGCAAAAAGCTTGAGTGCGGCATCCACACCTTCAACAGCTAACGAGGTTCAACGATGGAAACAATTCTCGGCTTCTGCATTGCCATGATCGTCGGTCTCACCGGTGCCGGTGGCGGTCCTCTCACCGTCCCGCTCCTGGTGCTGGTCCTCGGGCGCAGCGCTTCAGAAAGCGTAGGCACCTCGCTGGCCTTCGTCTTTGTCACCAAGGTCTTCGCCTCACCCCTCTACATATTCCGCAAAAGTGTCGACTGGCGCATACTCGGCCTCATGCTGGCCGGTGGCTTCCCGGGCGTCCTCCTGGGCTCCTGGATCCTCCTCCACCTCAGCAAGAAACAAATCGAACCAATCCTCCTGCCACTGGTAGGCGCCACCATCGCCGGCCTCGCCTTCCTTCGCCTCTTCCGTACCAAACAAGCCCAACGTCCTAACGTCGAGCGGCGCTGGCTTATTCCTCTCGCCACCCTTCCGATAGGCGCAGAAGTAGGCTTCTCCTCGGCCGGCGCAGGTGCCCTCGGCGGCCTCCTCCTCATGTACAAAACCGTCCTCCCAACAGCCACCATCGTCGGTACTGACCTGCTCTTCGGCATGGCCCTAAGCTTTATCGGCAGCGGCATCCACGTCATTTTCGGCCACGTCGATCAAGCCCTCGTGCTCAAGATGTTAATGGGAGGAATCCCCGGTGCAATTATCGGTTCCTGGCTCGGCACCAAGGTCCCAGCCCAAACTCTCCAGGTTGCCATGAGCGTAGTCTTTGGCTACCTCGGCATCCACATGAGCTGGAAGGGCCTCGCCCCACTCTTGATGAAATAACCACGCGTAACTTTTTGCGTGCCGCCCGCCAATAGCCAGGCATGAAGTGCTCTGCTGGCATTCTCCTCTTCACTCTGACCCTCGCCGCTCAGGACTGGCGCTACGAACAAGTCCCCGTAGTTGGACAAGCCCCGCCCGCCCGCATCGACGGAACCATCAGCTATGATCGAGACTCCGCTAGCCTCTTCCTCTTCGGCGGCCAAGCCAACCAAACCCTGAACGACCTCTGGGTCTACTCACTGCCCAATCAAACTTGGACCCAACTCCAGCCCACCGGCGCTCTCCCTCCTTCCCGCCTCGGCCACACCCTCCTTACCGATACCAAACGCCGCCGTCTCATCCTCTTCGCAGGCCAAGCCAGCGGCTTCTTCAGCGACGTCTGGGCTTACGACATCGCGGCCAACACCTGGTCCCGCCTCGGCATCAACGGAGCCGGCCCCAGCAACCGCTATGGCCACTCTGCAATCCTCGACCCCGACACAGACCGCATGATCATCTCCCACGGCTTCACCGATTCAGGCCGCTTCGACGATACCTGGGCCTTCAACCTAAACACCAAACAGTGGAGCAACATCTCCCCCGCATCCAACCGCCCCCTCCGCCGCTGCCTCCACCACGCCGTCCTCGATCCCCAGTCCCGTCAGATGTATCTCTACGGTGGCTGTGCGAGCGGGGCCGGCCCCTGCCCACTAGGCGACCTCTGGGCCTTCGATCTCCGCAACAATGCATGGACTGAAATCACGGGCGGCGTAAAGCCTGCAGCCCGTCAACACTACGGTATTTCCTTTGATATCCGCCGCATGCAACTTGTCCTCTTCGGCGGTTCCGGCGGCGGCCTCCTCGGCGACACCTGGACCTTCAACACCCAAACCCGCACCTGGAATCAGCTCACTGCCAGTGGCCCCAGCGCCCGCCTCCGGCATCAAGGTGCCTACGCAGCAGAACGCGGCTCGACCTTCTTCTTCGGCGGCAGCACCAACGCTGGCAACACCAGCGAACTCTGGCAACTCAGCAGCGGCCTCACCAACCTTCCTCGGCTTGCAACAGGCGGCATAACAAACGCCTTCAGCGGCATCGGCGGCGCACTAGCCGCAGGCGAGTACATCTCGCTCTTCGGCGACAGCTTAAGTCCAGACCCGCAAATCACCCTGAACGGCTCACCCGTCCCGGCCTTCTTCGCGCAGGAAAACCAAATCAACCTGAGAGTCCCAACGGATCTCCCCGCAACAGGTGAAGCCACGATCAAAATAACCAAGGGAGGCGAATCAAGCAACGAACTCAAGCTCCCGGTAGTCGCCGCTCACCCAGGCCTCTTCCCGATGGGAGTGAACGAAGACAACACCCTAAACTCCGCCACCAGCCCAGCCGCCTCAGGCGCAATCATTGTCTTCTATGCAACAGGGCAGGGAACTAACCCAACCCAGGTCAGCTTGGAAATCGGCGGACAAAGAGCAGAGCTCCTCTTCGCCGCAACCTCCCCCGGCGCAGAAGGCCTAATGCAAATCAACGCTAGAATCCCTGTTGGTCTCTCCCCAGGCCCATCATCAGTAAAACTCCGAATAGGCGAAGCAGAAAGCCAACCCGGCGTCCAACTCTTCATCCGCTAGGCAATATGATTAAGGTGTCGCCTGTGACTTCTCAAAGACCTCAAATTGCTGCAAAAACAATCTTGCCGTCTCGCGGAGACGAGGCTCACTCTTTCGAAGCAATAGTTCCTAAGATCTTCGCATCTTCCTTGCGTCTTCTACTCTAATCCCGCCGCCATCGCCAGCGATGGCCAGGAAAGCAAGCTTCTTCCGTCTCGCCGTGCTCTGCAACGATATAGCTCGCAACATGCGGTTAGGCTCCCGCAAAATCAAATCTCCAAGCCATGTTCCCAGCAATTCGGCTCCAGCCCCGTCCGCGTGGTCAGCGTAATGAAAGACAAAAGGCAAAACAGCCCTGTCCCCCTTCTCGTACCAAAATAATGCTTCTTCGAGTTCGTCCTCATTAGCCAGTCTCTTTGAAATTGATACGAGCCTATTCCATGTATATTGCTTCGAAGGAGGATATGAAAATGTAGTTTCTTTCTCTGACGCAGCAAGTTGCACCATGAGGGAAAGCTGGCAGTCAGGACCATTTAAGCCGGCAGCGGTTCCATCGCCACAACCTTCTTCTTCGCTCCCACCTTAGCCAGATACGTATAAACCACCGGCGTCAAATAAAGCGTCACAAGCTGCGAGAACAACAGCCCACCTACGACCACCAAACCCAGCGGCTGCCGCGCCTCACCACCAGCACCATACCCAACCGCAATCGGTACAGCTCCCAGCAGCGCGCACATCGTCGTCATCATGATCGGCCGAAACCTTACCAGACAACCCTGATAAATCGCCTCATCCGGAGACATACCTTCACGTTCCGCCTCCAGCGCAAAGTCAATCTGCATGATCGCGTTCTTCTTCACAATACCGATCAACATGATCAAGCCCACGAACGCATAAATGCTCAAATCCATCTTGAACAAATAAAGCGTCAGAAGCGCACCAAACCCGGCACTAGGCAGCCCCGACAAAATCGTGATCGGGTGAATAAAGCTCTCATACAAAATCCCCAAAACGATATAAACAACTGCGATCGCCACACCCATCAACACCCACAGGTTCCCCAGCGAACCATAAAATGCCTCAGCAGAGCCCTGAAAACTAGCACTAACTGTTTCCGGTAAGATCTCCTTGGCCGTATTAGCGACACCCTCCAACGCCGTCCCAAGCGAAGCACCCGGCTTCACTCCAAACGACACCGTCACGGCATTCAACTGCCCATAGTGACTAATCGCCAGCGGACCGCTATCCAGTTCCACCTTGGCCAACGAATCCAGCGGAATCAGATTGTTATTCCCGGCCTTGAAATAAAGCATCGACAATAGCTTCGGGTCAGACTGATATTCCGGCATCAGCTCAAGCAGAACCTTATACTCATTCACCGGCGAATAAATCGTCGATGCCCAACGAGGTCCATAAGCGTCAAACAGCGCATTCTCAATCTGCGTAACATTTACCTGCATGCTTGCCGCTTTGTCGCGGTTCACTTCGATCTTCACCTGTGGCGACCGTATCATCAAATCGTTAGTAACATCCGACAGAGTGTTCAGCTTCTTCAACTCCTCAGTTAACTCCGCAGCCGTTTCATAGAGCGCATTTTTGTCCGGCGAGTAAAGCGTGTACTGATACTGGCTCTTGGACACCAAACCACCAATCCGAACCACTGGCGGATTCTGCGGATACACCTTCATCCCCGGATACTGCGATAGCTGTGGCCGAATCCGTTCAATGATCTTGTCCACCAGCTCTGTCCGCTCATGGCGCGGCTTCAAATGCACCACAATCTGCCCGTAGTTATTACCACCCAGCGTCGCCGCAGCTGACCCACCAACGTTCGACACCAGCGAATCAATCGCCGGATCCTGCCGCAAGTACTCCGCAATCTGGTTCTGATACTCCACCATCTGCGTAAACGAAGTGCCTTCCTGTGCCTCAGTAATTACGGTCAACTGATCTGTGTCCTGATCGGGAATAAACCCCTTCGGCACCTCAAGGAACAACCATCCCGTAGCAACAAGAATCGCCAGCGAGAAAGCCATCGTCGACAGCCGATGCCGCATCACCCACTTCAGGCTCACGTCATAGCTATGCAGCCAAGCCTCAAACCAGCGCTCGGTCACTTGATAAAACTTCGATTCCTTCCCGTGATGTGCCTTCAGAAATCGGCTCGCCAGCATCGGGGTCAGCGTCACCGACACCACACCTGAAATCAAAATCGCCACGCAAATCGTCACTGCAAATTCCTGGAACAACCGCCCCAGCACCCCACCCATAAACAGAATCGGGATAAACACGGCAGCAAGCGAAATCGTCATTGAAACAATCGTGAAGCTTATCTCACTCGCACCTTCAATCGCCGCCTGCATCGGAGGCTTACCCATTTCCATGTGCCGCACGATGTTCTCCAGCATCACAATCGCATCGTCGACAACAAAGCCAATCGCCAGAATCAACGCCATCATCGACAGGTTGTCCAGTGAGTATCCGCACAGATACATCACTGCAAACGTACCCACAATCGAGAAGGGAAGCGCAAGCGACGGAATCACCGTAGCCGAAAAATTCCGCAAGAAGATATAGATCACACCCACAATCAAAATCAGCGTCAGCAGCATCGTGAACTGAACATCTTTGTAACTCTCGCGAATTGTATCTGAACGGTCGTAGAACACCTTCATCTCAACCGAAGGTGGCAGATCGTTCTTAAACTGCGGCATCAACTTCTTAATCCCGTCAGTAACCGCAATCGTATTGGTTCCCGGTTGCCGCTGGATCCCCAATACAATCGACCTCCGGCAGCCTGCCTCATCGCAGAACCACGATGCTGTACGGTCGTCTTCCACCCCGTCCACAATCCGGCCCAGTTCCTCAAGCCGCACTGGCGACCCACCCCGGTAATTCACGATCACCTTTTTGAAATCC
>JBKJUN010000716.1:0-4951 GCA_046590555.1 Bryobacter sp.
ATCCCGTGTGGCTCTGTTATCCTGCCGGCCTTCTGCCCGACTCGAAGGTAGTGGACGCGCCTCCGCACAAGATCACCATCGAAGACACCGTGGCCATGGCCCGTGACTTCGAACTCCTTGTTCTCTTCACCTCCACGCCCGGCTTCCATGTAGACGTGAAGATCGCCGAGATGATGAAGGATTCCAACCCGAAGCTGCAAGTCTGCTTTGTTGGCCCGCCCGTCACCGTTGAGCCTGAAAAAACCCTGCGCGCCTCAAAGGCAATCGACTTTATCGTTCGCCGCGAATTTGACTACCAGATCGTCAATTATGCCAAGGGCACTCCTCTCGCTGAGCTGCCCGGCGTAAGCTACCGCAAAGACGGCGGCATCATTCATAACCCTGAAGGTGGCTACATCGAGAATCTCGACGAGTTGCCTTGGGTATCGAAGGTCTACCAGCGCGATCTCGACTTCAAGCGCTATAACGTACCCTTCCTGCTGCATCCCTTCATCAGCTTTTACACCTCGCGCGGCTGCCCGGCCATGTGCACCTTCTGCCTCTGGCCCCAGACCCACTCTGGTCACCGCTGGCGTCTGCGCTCGGCACAGGACATCGCAAACGAAGTCAGCTGGTCACTGGAAAACTTCAACGGCCTCAAAGAAATCTTCTTCGATGACGACACCTTCAACTACAAGAAGGAACGCACGATCGAGCTCTGCAAAGAACTCAAGAAGCTCAATTTCACCTGGTCTTGCACCAGCCGTGTCACCACAGATCGCGAAACTCTCGCTGCGATGAAAGACGCCGGCTGCCGCCTGATGATCGTTGGCTACGAATCTGGCGCACCGGAGATTCTCAAGAACATCAAGAAGGGCGCAACCATCGACATGGCCGAGCGCTTCACGCGCAACGCTCATGAACTCGGTCTCACCGTTCACGCCGACTTCATCGTTGGCCTGCCCGGCGAAACCCCTCAGACCATTCAGCAAACCATCGACTTCGCCAAGAAACTCGATTGTGAAACCATTCAGGTTTCGATCGCACACCCCTACCCTGGCACCGAATTCTACGATTACGCCCAGAAGAATAACCTGATTCAGCTGGATGCCGCGATGACCGACGAGATGGGCCACCAGTTGCCCACCGTTGTTTATCCTGGCCTTGATCGCGCTGAACTGGTTGACTCTGTCGAGCGCTTCTACGGCGAATACTACTTCCGCCCCAAGGCTGCCTGGCGTGTCGTCAAGAAGGCCATCTTCAACACCGATGAACGCCGCCGCCTCGTCAAGGAAGCTCGCGAATTCCTCGCCCTTCGCAAGAAGCGCAAGAAGTTTGTTGCCGACCAGAAGAGCCAGGCCAGCTACGTCGCTACCGGCGACTAATGCACGCCTCGAGAACTCGTGTTTACCTGCTCACGGCCTTTGTCGTGGCAGTTAACGTTTTCGGGAATTTTGCTCTCTCCTGGGGCATGAAACACTCTACCGGTTGGGCCCCTACTTCCATCGAACCGATCGATGCACTGCTAAGCCCATGGGTCCTGCTCGGTATCCTTCTGCTCGCAGTCTGGACTCTATCCCGAGTCACGCTGCTTTCCTGGGCCGACCTTTCTTTTGTTCTGCCTGTCACCAGCATCGGCTACGTCCTCAACGCCGTAATCGGCTTCGCCGTCTTCGGGGAACATATCTCCTGGTTGCGCTGGATCGGCACTGCCTTCATCCTCAGCGGCACGATCTTTACCGCCGCCACCCCACCCAAGGCCGAAGCCTCATGAAGTGGGCTCTCGTATTCGGCATCGTTGCTTCCACCATCGTTTGCGACTGCCTGCAGTCCAGCGCCATGAAGTCTCACGGCGAAGTCCACTCGGCAACCGTCCTGGCCAAACTCTTCGGCCAGTGGCGTCTGGCCCTCTCTATCGTCTTCATGGCGATCAGCTTTTTCTGCTTCACCCAACTTCTGGCCGTAGCTGACCTTAGCTTCGCCGTGCCCGCGACTGCTCTTACGATTCCTGCCGAAACGTTTATGGCTCGCTATGTTTTGCAAGAAAATGTAGGCTTGAGAAGATGGGCAGGCGCTGTACTGGTCGCCATTGGTGTTCTTTTCCTCGAACTGTGATCTATCTCCTGACAGCAATTGCGTGCATCTCGGCAGCCTACCAGCTCACCGCGTTGATCGCCTGTCTGCGTCAGTTGCTCAGGCCGGCGACGATTGTCCGCAATCCCCAACCCATTTCGATTCTCAAGCCCGTGCGCGGCCTTGACCCCGATTTCTACGCTGCGATCCGCTCCCACGCCACTCAGGATTATCCTGTTCCCTTTGAAATCCTCTTCGGCGCAGCCGACCCCGCCGACCCCTGCCTGCCTGAAGTCGAAAAGCTGAAACGGGAATTCCCGAATCTTGACATACGCATCATCCACTCGACAAGCTCTGCCCCAAATGCCAAAGTCGGAGCATTGATCGACCTCGCCCGTCAGGCTCGCTACGATATTCTGCTCGTCAACGATAGCGACATTATGGTGCCTCAAGGCTATCTTAAGAAAGTTTCGGCACCCCTCGACAATCCACAGATTGGAATGGTTACTACGCTTTACCGCGCCACCGCCTACACCCTGCCCGGCCGGTGGGAATCACTCGGCATCGCCATCGACTTTGCCCCCAGCGTCCTCGTGGCGCCTCTGGTAGGCATCAAGGAATTTGGCCTCGGCGCTACTTTGGTCTTTCGCAAAGCAGACCTCAACGCGATCGGTGGTTTTGAGACGATCGCCGACTATCTTGCCGACGATTATCAACTCGCCCGCCACATCACTCAACGACTCAACAAGCGTGCTCACATGTCGGAGCTTGTGGTAGAAACCTCCATTGGTGACGACACCTGGGCCGGCGTCTGGGAACATCAGATTCGCTGGGCCCGCACGATCCGCGTCTCCCGCCGCGGCGGCTATCTGGGTCTCCCAATCACCCACACCGGACTTTGGATTTTCCTTGCGATCCTTAGCGGATCGTGGAGTCTTGCGGTATTTTTGACGATGTGTAGATGGATGACCGCACTCGTCAGCGGAGTCTTCGTACTTCGTTCTCCAATCGCCCGGCGGGCCTTTTGGTTGGCACCCATTTGGGACCTTTGGGCCTTCCTCGTTTGGATTGCCGGCCTCTCCGGCTCAACGGTAATTTGGCGTGATGGTGTACTCACCCTCACAAGAGACGGTAAACTTCTTCGACAGGTACCTTGATGCGCATTTCACTTTGTTTCTTCATTGCTCTTACAATCCTGGCGCAAAGCCCCAAAGGCGATTCGGCGAAAGCCAGAAAGTCTTTCGATCGTGCGATGCAGGCACAAGAATCCGGCAAGTTGGAAGACGCATTCAAGGCTTTGTCCGACACCTTGGAGGTCGATCCGAATTTTGCTGCCGCCTGGCGTGAACGCGGGAGGCTTCGTTGGCAGCTGGGCGAAGTGGAGTTTGGTGCCGCAGACCTCAACCGCTCCCTTGCCCTCGATCCGGATAATTTCGAAGCCTGGCTGCTCCGTGGCGAAATCCTCTCCTCGGCAGGTAAGTACGAAGACGCTCTTAAGGACTACAACAAGGCTGCCGGCTTCGGACGCGATACCGCCCAACTCTACAGTGCCCGCGGCGTAGTTGAAGTTCGTCTCCGCCAATTTGACCGGGCCATTGAGGACTTCACCAAGTCCATCAAACTTCGTCTTGACAACCCTGGAACCTACAAAGATCGCGGCGTCACACTAACCATGATGGGCAAGTTTCAGGATGCCCTTGAAGATTACAACCGCGCACTTTCACTCAAGCCCGATTACGCCGAAGCCTATCTTGAACGTGGCTACGTCTATGGCCAACTCGCTCAATTTGATCGGGCCATTCCTGATTTCACGATGGTTCTCAAGTCTCAACCAGACAATGTGAAGGCCTACACTTTGAGAGCCGCCGCCTACCAGCAGATGAACCAGCCCCAGGCCGCCGTCATTGATTACTCCGAGGCCCTCAAGCGTCAGCCTTCGGGCCTCAGCATCCTCCTGGCCAGAGCTGCTGCCTATGCCGAGATGGAGCAACTTCCAGCAAGTCTCGCTGATCGAGAAAAGGCTGTCGAATTGGCGCCCAAATCCGCAGAAGTGTACATCGCCCGTGGCGGCTCCCACCACCTGATGGGCAATCACGACAAAGGTTTCGCAGACCGCGACAAGGCAATCCTTCTCAATCCGAAACTACCAGAAGCCTGGCTTGCCCGGGGCAGCGCCCACTTTCTCCTCGACCATTTCGACAAAGCCAAATCTGATCTCGAGAAGGCTCTCGAGTTGAATCCTGCTCTCGATGAAGCCAAAGAAGTTCTTGCCCGAACCAACGAAAAGCTCAGTGCGCTCAAGACTCCCGTTCTCGCAAAAAAGCCTGAAGAGATCAAGGAATCCTCACTCTCTGCGGTACAGACTTTGGCTGAAAAACAAATCGCTGAAGCTCCCAAGACAACAGCACCCCAGGCCGCCCCTCCTCAACCCATCGCAGCCAAGCAAATCGCTCCTCCGGCATCAATTGCCGACGCCAACGACAAACAAAGCCTTTCGGTCGATAACCTCAATTTCCTCGGCCGCGAGCTCAATCAGGCCGGTGACTTTCGCAAGGCCGTCGAGCTTTTCACTCAGGCTGTTGCCAAGAAGCCAGACTTCCCGATTGCCTACAACGGTCGTGGCTACGCATACATGCGTCTGGCCGAATATAAACTGGCTGAAGAAAGCTTTACCCTCGCCATCAAATACAACCCACGCTACGCCAACGCTTACATGAACCGCGCTGCCGCCCGAGTCAAACTCGGCGATGTCGCAGGCTCGCAGCAAGATTCGGCCATGTCAAAGCAACTCGGTGCCAAATAGCCTCAGGCTCTACTGGCATCCAACCGTGACATGGCCGAATCTTGCTGCGAGCCTGCGACATCGCCGAGTTTGACTCGGGCGGCAGCGCGGTTCATG
>JBKJUN010000944.1:0-6693 GCA_046590555.1 Bryobacter sp.
GCTCTCCTCTTCGGTGTCAATGTTGGCTTCCGGGGTTGCTTGGTCGATTCCGAAGAAGTGTTTGGTGAGCCAGCGGGTGGCGGCTTCGCGGCGAGGTTGTGACCAGCCATGAGTGTCGTCGTATTCAAAGAAGCCGATGTTGTTGGCTTGGCCGAGCTGGTCGAAAAGCCGGAGGAGTTGGCGGTGGGTTGCGCGTGCCCCGGCAATGGGAAAGTAGTCTCTAATTGCACTGGTGGTGAGGAAGGGACGTGGAGCCAGAGCCAGAGCGAAGTCGCCGAAGTCGAGATTGCGGGCAAGAAAGCCGGGCCAGATCTGTTCTGAATCCTGGGGGCCGGGGCCGGGCCAGAGTTCTCGCCAACTGGTGATGTAGCAACTGGAGATGACCGTGGCGAGGCGGGGTTCGAAGAGGGCGAGGTAGGCGGCTTGCGTACCGCCGCCGGAGTTGCCGGCGACGCCGATGCGTTTGGGGTCGATCTCGGGTCTGGTCAGCAGATAGTCGACCGCACGGATGCCGTCCCAGATGAAATGACGGGCGATGGTTTGGCCAGTGAGCAGGGCTGGGACTCCGGCCATGAGGTGTTCGCCGACACCGATGCTGGCTCGCGATTTGCCAGTGACAGTGTCGAGGTATTCAAGACGTTCGCCCTGGCCGGGTGGATCGTAGGCGAGCACGGCGATGCCGCGCTGGACGAAGCCGATGAAGGCCTTCTGATATCCGGCATAAGCCTTGCCGTTGTTTGAGTGGCCGGCGACGCCGAGGACAGCCGGATAAGGAGCCTTGCCTGTGGTGGGTATGTAGAGATTGGCTGTAACGCGAAAGCCGGGTTGGCTTTCAAAAATCAGATTCTCGACGCGATATCCGTTGCGGGTGAAGCCTCCGGTGATGCGTGGGTTGAGAGGAGTCTTCTGTGTTGGGAGACCGCCGATCAGCTCGAGAGCAGTTTGGCGGATGTAGGCTTGTCTTCTGGCGATGTCTTCACGGGTGCTTAGAGCGGCGATGTCTTTGTCGCGCTGGTCCCAATGTGTGCGGGCCTGGGCGGTAAGCCAGTCTTCGAATTGACCGCGATAGTTGGTTTGGGCGGTGAGAATCGTTGCGGCGAAGAAGAGAATCAGGCTCTTCATCGGCGCACCGAGGCACCAACGCTGGTGAGTTCAATGTTGCGCTGCTTGACAACCTCGATTACGGCAGGGTGAGTCCAGGCTGTGAGGATGCCGGAGCGCTGTTCGGCGACGTTGTAGTTGCCGGGATGGCCGACGCGGCGCATCTCGGGAGTGTCGGTGGCTGGGTGATCGACCATCGCATAGATGCCTGGAGTGAGGCCTTTGATCATGGTGACCATGCCGTTGATTTTCTCTTGCGTTGTGGAGTTGCCGGAGTAGGGTGCCCGCAGGCGATTTAGGCTTGGGATGGCGTCTTGCATTGGAGTTTTGTATTCGGCTGCTAGCTTGAGTGTGAGTTCTTTGAGTGCGGGTGTTGCCGTGGCAGCGCCCATGTGAGTGGAGAGCCAGGAGGCGCGAGGGAGAAGGCGTTTGGCCATTTCGATCTGAGCGCGGATTTCAGCTTCGACTTCGCTCGGTTTGACAGTGGGTGCGGCAACGTCGCGAGTACGCGGTGGGAAGAAACCGTTGGCGTCAACGAGGCTGGGCATGGGAGTGATGGGACGCCACTTGACGCTGTCCCATTCGCTGGTGAGGGCAAGATGGATGCCGACGTCGAGACCCGGGTTGGCTTCGAGGAGTTTAATTGATTCCGTAAGCCAGGGGCCGCAGACGATCAGGTTGGCCGAACGCATGATGCCTTTTTGGTAAGCCTCGATCGTACCTTCACCGATGGCGTGGACGGCACCGATGTCATCGCCGATGATGATGAGCTTGATGTCGGATGCAGCGGCTGCAAGGGGTAGCGCGGAGGTGGCGAGGAGAGTACGTCGGGTCATTCGTTTCCGACGATATCACCGTTTGGTGCGAGCAATTTCGGCTTCTGCGGCCAGATAGTCGAAGGCGGCCCAATGCTTGCCTACCAGCACACGGTTGAAGATCTCTTTGGCCTTTTCTGGTTGCCGGTTGTAGAGGTACCAGTTACCTACTCCATACCCTTGCGTTGCGATGGTGAGATCGTCGGCACCTTTGGGGTCGAGAACACTCTCTGGAGTACGAAGACCTTTGTACATGACAAGACGATTGCAGTAGAAGGTGTTCTCGATGATTTGCCGGATGGTGAGGTATCGATGGCCGCGGTGGCGGTAGAATTTTGGATTCCCGGGATGGAGCTCGATGCCTTTTGAGAAGAGCGTGATGGCCTTGTATTCCTGCATGGCAGCATTGTAATTGTCTTGCAGTGTGGTGGAGGGTGGCGGCGAGAAGTGATGTTGCCTACGGGCTTTAAGCAGACAGGGAAAGGCTTGCGAGAAGGAAGAAGAAGAATCGTAAACAAAAAGGCCAGGCTTGTGGCCTGGCCTTGTTGAGTTTTAGTTTGAACTGGCGTCTAGAAGATGAAGCGCAGAACCATTGAAATGACGCGTGAATTGGTATCGGTGTCCTGGTAGTAACCAAAGGTCGCAGGAGCGGCCAGACTGGTGCCTACGCGGGAGAACGAGGTGTTATTGAAGAGGTTGGCAAATTGGCTTTGCACCTGCATTGTGTAACGCTCGCGGATCACAAAATTCTTCCGGATCGTCATGTCGTACTGGGTGATGCCGTTCTGGCGGATCACGTTACGGCCGAGCGTTCCAAAGTTGCCGATCAGAGGCTGTTCAAGGCCTGAACCGGTGGTCTTGAAGTTGGCGGCGGTTACTGTACCTGGGTTTGGAGCAAAGGACAGATTCAGCGCTCCGATGAGGTTCGGACGAAGAAGCCCGTTGCCACCCAGCAGGAGGGGATCGGCGATCGGATAACCAACACGTCCTCCGGAGACCAGATTGACGGGTGAGCCGGCTTGGGTTTGCGCAATGCCGCTCAGATTCCAACCGCCCAAAACGTTGGTCATGAAGAAGTTGGACTTGGCGAACTTTGGCAAATCGTAGCTGTGGGTCACGACGAGGCGGTGAGGTACGTCGAAGCCGGAAGCAGCGCGATTGTTACGGTTGTCAAAGGGATTCTGCTGAGCAGGGTTGTCGTTGGCAACCACGTTAAGAACGTCGGAGACGTCGTCGATTGACTTCGACCAGGTGTAGGCGGCTGTGAAGCCGAGACCGGAGCGGAAGCTACGGGCTAGATAAGCCTGAAAGGAGTGGAAGTTAGAATTGGCCGAGGACTCATTGAGCGTAACACCAGTAAAGCGCGGGTCGATACGATTGGTCTGGCCAGTGGGCGGCGCATTCAGGCCGGCGTTGATGGCGAGATAGTCAGCGCGGCGAGCCGTCTCGTCGGCGATGGAAGTGGCAGGTACGACAAGACCTCGGCGGGTAAGGTTAATTGGGCGTGAACGTTGCAAAAAGTTGCCTTTAGTGGCAACGTAGCCGACACGGGCAAGGAAACCGTTGCCAAGCTGACGCTCGATGTTCAGGCTGATTTGCTGGACTTGCGGGTTCTTGATGGCATAGTCGACGGGTGCCAGAGAGCCGAAGTTGCGAACGATAGTACCAAAGTTACCAACAGTGGCACGACCGGTTTGCTGAAAAGAGGAGGTGCCCGCGAGGATGTTGGCGATCGCGTTGTTCCCGGTGAAATCGGTAGTCGAGAAATTGTACATGAAGGGAGGAGCAAAGCGGAGGTTGGTGATGGGGTTAAGGAAGATGAAGTCGTAAGCTATTCCGTAGCCGCCACGAACGCTCCATTTGCCACCCTTGGGATTCCAGGCGAAGCCAAAGCGGGGGCCCCAGTTGGTATTGTTGTCGAAGGCCTTGCCGCCGGCAACTATGGAACCGAGCGCACCGGTGCCCGCGCCACCAAGAGCCTCCTGACGGTCGAGATTGAGGTTGGAAATGATGTTGTTGACTTCACTGACGCCGCCAGCGATTTCTGTACGGATGCCGAGGTTCAGCGTGAGGGTGCGGCTGACACGCCAATCGTCCTGGAAGAAGAAGCCCTGATTCCAAAGGCGATTGCCGCGGATTGAACCACCAAAGCGCTGAGTGTACTGAACCGGAGTGCCCGTCTGGAAGGCAGCAAAGTTGGCGAAGAGCAAAGTACCGCGAACGTTAGAGTCAAAAATGCTGTTGGCCTGAATCCGTTCGATGCTGTAGCCAAACTTCATTGTGTGGCTGTTGGCGGTCTTGGTGATTGTAGTGAGGTTGTTGTAAACGTTCTGGGTTCGACCCTGAGGAATGCCACTCCAACTGCCGAGTTCCGATGTAGCATCCTGAAACTGTACGCTAGGGGCAGTCATGCTCACAAGTGGGGTGAAATTGGGAAGGCTGCGGCCAAAGCTAGCAACATTGTTGATTACCATCGAAGCATTCTGAATGCGTGTGTAATTAAGCGATACATTCTGTGGCTTGTTGGTGGAGCTGGCTCCATTTACAGGCAAGTTTGAGGAAATGAAGGTGAGACCAGGACTTTTCTGGTCGATCTTTTGATAGCCGTAGCGTCCAGAGATCATGTCCTTGGAGGAGATATTCCAGTCGATTTTCCCAGAATAGGCGATGGAATTGGTGCCTACTGGAGCAGGGTTGCTGACTGTACCGCTGTCGGAGGCGACGCCTTGGACGGCGGTGAAAAGCTGGCGCATAGCCGGGTTGGTTATACCACTTACCTCTGCATTGGTTGGGACGTTACCGATACGGGTACCACCAGAGCCACGGATCTTTTGTTGTTCATAGGTTCCGAAGTAGAAGAGTTTATCTTTGACGATGCGGCCGCCAGCGGTAACGAACCAATTGTTGTCACGCAAAATCGCAGCCTTGCCGGTACGGTCAAAATAGTCACGGGCATTGAGCTTGTCATTGCGGAGGTTGTGAACGGCACTGCCATGGAACTGATTGGTGCCACTCTTTGTTACGAGCTGAAACTGTGAGCTGGAATTGCGTCCATACTCAGCGCTGAAATTGTTGGAGATAATCGTGACTTCCTTGATTGCATCAAGCGCCACTGTGCCAAGCCCTGCCCCACCTGTAGTAGAAACGTCGGTTGCATTGGAGTTATCAATCGTGATGTTGTTACCACGACCGCGACCACCATTGGAATTGTAGCTACCCTGACCAAGGAACGGGTTGCGAGCAGACACGGGAATAACCCCAGGCGTTGTACCAGCAAGCGAGAGTACACCGTTGGGCAGTGAAAGTTGCGTAATCGCCTTGGAGTCTACGCTGTTTTGCATTTGGGCATTTGTAGTATTGATGGCAATGGTTGATGACTCAACAACAATTTCCTGCCTGTTTGAAGAGACTTCAAGAACTGTCTTGAGTTCGCGGATCTGTCCCGTGTTGACGGTGGCTTGAGTGTTGACGATGGAGAAACCAGGTGACTCAACACGAATTTCGTATTCGCCAATGTTTAGAAGGGCAAAACGGGCGAAGCCTTGGGTATCGGTAACGAGGTCGCGAACTGAACCTTGAGCAACGCTCTTTACGGAAACTTTGGCACCTGAGACAACGGCATTGGTTGGGTCGGTTACGCGGATAACAAGATCACCTGTGATCTGCGCTGAAAGTGGACTGAGGCAAAATGCTAATGCCAGCACGAGAGATGCCAGGCGTTGGAATGTCATATATTTTCCCATATTTGGATTTGGCCCAATCTGATGCCTTAAGTTGTTTACTCCGGGCACAGGAAGGCTCTGGTGAAAAAAGCCGCAAATGCAACCTTTACTAAGAGATGACACATAACTGCAACAAAATGCAAATTTCGCTTGAAAACCGAAAGTGCCCAATCGACGGGATGTCAACCTTTTGGCAATTGAAATAAGCCAAATAGACTGTTGATTGCAATAAGATACAATATTTCGTGCCCGATACTATCAGGTCATAAACAAAGAGGGCTGAAGCGGATTATTAGTATTCCGTATTGGCCGGCTGGTGGATTTCGCCGCAGCATTTGCCCAAAGGCAGGAGCTTGCCGGGATTCAGGCGGCATTCCGGATCAAATAGATTCTTAAAATCCTTGATCGTATCCAGTGTGTCGGCGGAGAATTGCTGGGCCATGAGCTCCATCTTTTCCATCCCGACGCCGTGCTCTCCGGTGATCGAACCACCGACCGAAATGCAGTAGGACAGGATCTCTTCGCCGGCGAGTTGCGCCGCACGGAGTTGGCCGGGGATGCGCGCGTCAAAGAGGATGATCGGGTGCATGTTGCCGTCACCGGCATGGAAGATGTTGGAGATAGTAAGCCCGTACTTTTCACCGATTTTGTAGATCTCGAGTAGCGTATCAGTGATGCGGGTGCGGGGGACGACACCGTCCTGCACATAGTAAAAGGGGCTGAGACGGCCGACGGCACCAAAGGCGTTTTTGCGGCCCTTCCAGAGAAGGTCGCGCTCGGCAGCGTCTTTGGCGATGCGGAATTCGCGGCAGTGGCAGGCTTCACAGGCAAGGCGCACTTGTTCAACTTGTTCTTCGACGGCTTCCCTGAGGCCTTCCATCTCGATCAGCAACACAGCTTGTGCATCGAGAGGATAGCCGGCGTGCGTAGCTTCTTCCACCATGCGGAGCATCACGCCGTCGAGCATCTCGATGGCAACGGGCGTAATAAGGCGGCCTGCGATTTCTGCGATTGTGTCGGCTGCATCTTTGGTGGTGTCGTAAATCGCAAGGACC
>JBKJUN010000039.1:0-2689 GCA_046590555.1 Bryobacter sp.
CACCGAGAATCGCTACGCGCTTCGGGTCGGCGATGCCTTCGGCGATCAGATGCTTCACGCCCCAGGTCAGGTCGTCTTGCATCTTCTTGCCCCACTCGCCATTGCCGGCATTCAGGAACTTTTTGCCATAGTCAGTAGAGCCACGGAAGTTTGCAGCGAGCACGGCATAGCCACGATTGGCAAAGAATTGCGCCAGTGCGTTGTAGCCCCAGAAATCACGAGCCCAAGGGCCACCGTGCGGCACGATGATCGTGGGCAGACTCTTGCCGCTCAAGCCCTTCGGTAAGGTCAGATAAGCAGGGATCTCGAGGCCATCGGAGGACTTGTAGCGAATCGGCTGCATCGATGAAAGCGAATCACGCGGCAGCTTCTCACGCGCCACATACTGCAGGGTCATTTTCTTGTTCGTGCGGTCATAGAGATAGGTCGAACCAGGCTCTGTGTCGCCGGTAGCCGATACCAGCCACATCTGTTCATCGGTTGAGTGGGACCCCATATTGATCTCACGTCCAGGCAGCTTCGACCGCAGCCACTTGTAATCTGCTTCGAGCGTCTTGTCCTTGAAGTAGCGACGCGTCTTCTCATCCGTGTAGGTAGTGAGCGCCAGTTCTTCGGTGAGGTCGGAGAACACAACGCCACCCAGATCTACGCGCTTCATCGGGTCGGTCTCGATGAACTCTTCCTTCATCGTCGCGGGGTCAAAGAGCACCAGCTCAATCCGGTCGCGATCCCCCTTGTTGGTTTCCATGTAGACGCGCTTGCCATCCTTGTGGAAGCGTGCGGGCCCACAGGCCTCGAACACATCGCAGAAATAGATTTTGGTGAAGCCGTTGGCATCCACGCGCAGGATCTGCTGTTCACCGCTATCGGTAACGTGAGCGGCCAATCGCAACTGGCCCTGTTCATCGAATACCCAGCCAGCGATCTTCTCGGTGTTCTTGCGCAGCAGCGTCTTCTCGCCGGTGGAGATCTTCAGTTTGTAGAGATCATGCCAGGCCTTGTCGCGATCATTCAGACCGATGTAGGCCACGTCAGGATCGTTTTTTGGCAGGCTGTAGATCTGGATCTGAATGCCCTTGACGCCGGTGAGGTCACGCGCCACGGGGGCATCCGCACCACTGGCGACCGGAGCCGAAGGGTCCACGGCAAAGACATTAAAATTCTCATCGCCGGCATTGTCTTTGATAAAAAGTATGTTTTTCGAATCGCGGCTCCAGAAGAAGCCGCCGATTGGACGCTTGGTTTCGGTAGTGATCAACCGGGCCGCACTAAACGGCTCAGTAGATTTCTTAACCCAGACATTACGGGTGTCTTTGTACGGTTTCTGAAAAGCGATGTACTTTCCGTCAGGCGAAAGTTGAGTGCCTGCAATTTCAGGGTTGCCGAAGAGCAGTTCGCGGTCGATGATGGGCGGCAGTCCTGGGGCGGCTACCGGTTTCTTTTGAGCCATCAGCGGGCACAGGGTCAGCGCCGCGAGGGTCAGTGCGAGAGAGGTTTTCTTGATTTGCATGAGAAGGAGTTTGGGTGTCCTAGGTAGGATACGCAATTCTGCCTCGCGAGTTTCACGATTCTAACGCCTCACGGCAAGATAGCCATCACTTGGAGAACTAAAGGATTCCATCCTGATCTGAATCGGATGCTCACCATCTGGTAGATTCGGAACCCGAAGGTTGATCTGGTAGAGTCCCGCCGTCCCCGGGCTTGCCCCTGCGTAAAGCACCTCGCTGGCGGGCAGAACAACGTTGTTAATCACCACTTGGACCGAGCCTGCCGTCGGCGTCGGTCCACTTGCCGGTATGCCGGGTGCCAGTTGTGGATTGGTCGCGCCTAAAGAAATGCAGTAAATTGTCAGAATATCTCCAGGTCGCGCCGGTCGAAAGTTGATGCCCGGGATGAGATTCGCCGCCCCGATAAAGGCATTTGTGCTCGCCTCTACCGCGACGATGGGGCTTCGTGTCGAACCCGTGTTGATCCAGTACAAGAACTCCGGACTTGAAGTTCGGTAATCTATTCCAGATCCGACAGTCGTGAACTCTTCCGCCCCGCCACAATTCGACGTGACTCTCAGAAACGGACTACTAATCGGAGGATTCGGCAGTTGGAAATTGATCTGCGTTGCGCTGACAAATGTCAGGGGCACTTTCTTGCCGTCATATTCCAGGCATGTATCCGCTAGCTTGGTCGGGAGTGCGCCGTTTATCAGGTCGCTCGCGCTAACTGCTCGTGCTATTCCGACCCTCGTGAATCCAGATCCAAAAGCGGTCATCAATGCCCCGGGTGAACCAGAGTTTATGCTTGGCGATCTGCTACCCGCTGCCCCAATAATGGCTAAAACTTTAGGGATAACCGAGTACGGTGCTGTGAAGTTCAAGGGTTCAAGCAAATAAACTCGATTGAGCCGCGTATCAGAAACATAAATACGATCTGCAGAATCAACTGCAATTCCTGATACGTTATTGAATTCACCGTTTACAAGCCAAACGGTTCCATCTGGCTGAATGCGGCACAACGCACCTCGTGCAGCGTAGATGATACTGTTTGTCGAATCAAAGACCATGCTTGAGATACTTCCATCGAGCCTGCATCGATCAGAAGCCTGAGCATTTCCTGGAAAAGTAACGGGCAAACTGCTTAGGATGCCTTCTTGAGAAATTCGACGGAATCGAAAGCCCGTCGTGTCGAAAACCAC
>JBKJUN010000042.1:0-2536 GCA_046590555.1 Bryobacter sp.
GTTGGTTGTATTAAACGTCTCAAGGCGAAGCTCGGCGGTGAAGCGTTCCGTCATCTTGATGCGACGGAAGAGGGAAGCGTCGATGTTGAACAGGCCAGGGCCGGTGAATGCGTTGCGACCGATGTTGCCGAAGGTTCCGGCAGCAGGTTGCGCAAATGCACTCTTTTCGAACCATTGTGCGCCTGGGCCCACTTCTTTGGTTGAAGTGAAAGTACCAATCAGGTTCGGATCATTCGCACTACCAGGAGCATTGATGATGCCGCCTGGGACGCTCAGATTGAACGGTGCTCCCGTCTGCAAGGTAAAGATGCTATTCACTTGCCAGCCGCCGACAATCCAGGATGCCGGGCCGCTGGTCAGGAATTTCTTTCCTTTGCCGAACGGAAGCTCATACAAGTAGCTCTGTACAAACACGTGGCGAACATCGCCATCGGCGCGCCCACGGTTGCGTTGTGGATTGATGTAGTATCGGAAGCCGCCATTGTCGGCACCAATCGAGTCGATCGCCTTGGCATAGGTGTAGGCCGTCGTCATCGAGAATCCGTTGGTAAAGCGGCGATCGAGCTTCGTCTGCAGCGAATGGTAATTCGAATTCGTGCCGAAGAAGATATTGTTGATCTGATCGCGGCGGCCAAACAGAATGTTGAACGGCTGCCCTGCGGCCCCGGCACCAATCTGAAGACCGGCGTTCATATTCTGAACACCTGTAATGCCGGTTCCCTTGTTGCCCACATAAGCCAGCTCAAGAGCCAACTGATAAGGCAACTGGCGCTGTATCGCGAGGTTCCAGCTTTGGATATAAGACTCGCGTGCGTCGGGACGAACGTAGTTAAACTGCGAAGCAGGTGCCGGATTGATGATTCCGTTTGATGGGATTACTGTTGGCACAAAGGTCGGGAAGCCCTGCTGCATGGTACGGGCAACCGTAAACGCACTTGCTGCCTGGAATGAGTTATTCTCACGAACCGGAAAGTTGAAAGCGTAACCGTTGTCAGGCAGGGGTGCCCATGAGATTCCGTAGCCGCCACGAATCACCGTCTTTTCGTTGTAGCGGTAAGCCATTCCGAAGCGAGGAGCAAAGTTTGTCTTGTAGTTCTTTCGACCGATGTTCAAAGGCACATTGCCAACTCCAGCCACTTCAAGAGAGTTTGTGAATGGGTTGAAGTTCGAAAAGCCACCTTTTACGCGTGGCAACGGCGGCGGCCACAATTCATGACGTAAACCGATGTTCATGGTCAGCTTTGAGGTCACCGTCCAGTTGTCCTGGATGTAAGAAAAGAGCGGCTTCTGTAGGAAGGTGGGGAAGATCAGCGGCAGATCTCGGCCTGCCTGATTCGGCTGATCTAGCAGGAAGCTTGCAAAAGAATTTGAGAAGCTTTGCGTTGAACCGTTCGTCAATTGGCCCGCGGCGTTGCGCAGGGCGAGAATTGTCGTCCCCTCCGTGAAATTGAATCGTCCGCGAGGACTGAAGGTTTGATTTTGTAACAACTCGTCGCGCCCACGGCGGTAGTCCACGCCAAACTTGATCGTGTGGTTGCCGAGAACCTTCGTGTTGTTCACAATGAAGTTCAAATTCGTTTCGCCACGCTCCCACGGCAGGCTTGCCGAATATCCGACAACAGGGTTCGAAAAGCCATTGATTACAATGTTCGATACACCCCCTGTGAAGTCGCTCACGTTCACGCCCGGAATGCCAACCTCCTCCGACGTTTTCAACTTGATGTCTTCATTCTGTGCGTCGTTGCGATAGTAGGCGATCCCGGTGCGAATTTCGGTGATCAAAGTCGGGTTCCAAACCCGCGTATAATTCACTGCGGCATTGGTTGCCTTCTGAATCCCGGTCCCCGCAAAGTCGCGGAAGCCACCACCCCTGGGTCCATAAAGCGGGGGATCAAAAATCTTCGAGTTCTGCTTCGAATAGCGAATGCTCATGCGGTCGTTGCTTGAGATCTGCCAGTCCACCTTGATGTCGCCGCCATTGGTGTCTTTCTGGCGTACGGTCGAGGTTTGGAAGTTCTGCAGGATCGCACCATTGGTAGGGCCCGGAATTAATGCGAGCAGGCGAGTCGCAATTGGGCTAATCCGGTTCGATGGGATTGTGCGGTTCGCGAACGGTGTGCGACCGGTGCCATCGGCTGCGCCGGAGAGTGGGTCATAAATGTCGGTGCCGCCAGACCAGTTCAGATCACCATTGCGGAATGCCGTTGTCGGAATTGTGCCTTGATGGAAGTCACCGCGACGATCACGAATGCCCTGATAATCGCCGAAGTAGAAGAGCTTGTTCTTGATCGCCGGGCCACCTACCGTTAAGCCAAAGTTATTGGCCGTAGTGACCGGCTTCGTGTTTGAGAAGAAGGGACGAGCCCCAAGACGGCTCACCCGGTTGAATTCATAAACGCTGCCGTGCATCGCATTCGTACCCGACTTGAAGTTCACGTTCGTCACTGCACCACCGGCGCGGCCGAGTTCTGCTTCGTAGTTCGACGTCGTAATGTCAACTGTCTGCAATGCTTCAATCGGAGGAATCATGGCAGTC
>JBKJUN010000207.1:0-2250 GCA_046590555.1 Bryobacter sp.
TCCCACCGGCTGATTGTTGGCTTTAACCTTCAAACTCAGACACTCTACTTCAAACACCTACTCACCCACGATAAGTACATGCGAAAGGATTGGAAATGACCACAGCAACCTCGCCCAACTACGTGGAGCTGCTGCAGCTCCCCCAGCCGTCAATGCCGCAAACCGCTGCGGAACATCAGCGACTGGTAGATATCCTCGAATCCATCGAACTGGACGGCCATCATCTCAGCGAAGCCGAATTGCGCTTTACCGAGATGGTGAAGGTGCTGGTTTTGGAGTATGAAGACCAAGTATCACCGATGGCAGACGCGAATCCGCTTCAGATGCTGCACTTCGTCGTCGAACAGAAGGCTATGCGCCAGGCTGATTTCGTTGAAGAGTTCGGCTCCAAATCCTACGTTAACCAGATCTTTCACGGATCGCGGCCCATTACCAAAGGCGTCGCTCAAAAGCTGGCCAAAGTGCTGGGAGTTGACGTGAAGACGTTCGTGCCTCGCTAACGTAGCAGTTGTAGCCGCAGCAGCCTGCTGGATACAAGGGTTTTGCTCCGAAAGCACCTGCCGCAAAATCCACTTTGGCTCTCCATTCCCGGTGCATAACCTCTAAGCTATGCCCGTTATCTGCCCTCCAGGGGGGAGCCGAATCAGACGGCCAAAGTGGGCCAAAGCAAACGATCAAACTCAGCCGGTGTTCCTCGAGCGTTCACTGATCGAGTAAAAATTCTTTTTCGCTTGTTTTGTTGGGGTTAGTTCGTTTGTGTGGCGTTTTGGGTTGTTGGCGGGTGGTAAGAGTATTGACGTGATTTTAGCTTTTCATTCCCTGCACGGGGCTGGGTGTTCCAGCTCTGGTAGTTCTGAAGTTTTGGCGGATCCTGAGGTGGTTGTTGCGCCGTTGCTTGCACCGTTGCATGTACCAGTGGAGGGTCCTGGCCTGTTTGATTTTTTGATGCGGTTGCTCGAACGGCTCGAGGCCGTTTGTTTGCATTTGCCTGAAGCCCGCGGGCCTGTGGCTCTTATGCTGCGAGAGGTGGCCAGTGAGTTCCGAACTTGAACAGATTGTCGATGCGGCTCAGTCTCGCTCAGACCGGGTGGACCCCGTTGAGTAAGCCCGTCGTGTGTTCGGATTTGAGGCCGATGTGCGGCAGGCGGAAGTGCTGGCGGCCCGGGCTTCGCGCTCGATGCTTTGCTGCTCGCGGCAGTGGGGGAAGTCTACTACGGCGGCGGCGCTGGTGGCTTATCGCGTGATCTCGGAGCCGGGGGCGCTGGTGGTTTGTGTGGCCCCTACGCTGCGGCAATCGGCGGAGCTGGTTCGCAAGGTGGCGTCGTTTCTTTCGGCGGCCGGGGTTTTGTTTACGGGGGGACGCATGGGGTGTGCCTTGAAGAATGGGTCTCGCGTTGTCGCTGTGCCGGGGAATGAGGCGAATGTAAGGGGGTTTTCGGCTCCGTCGCTGATTGTGGTGGATGAGGCGGCGCGGGTTCCCGATTTGCTCTATAAGGCGCAGCCGGGCTAAATCGAGGAGGGTGATGCCTTCGTCTTTGTCGAGGTATTCGAGAACCTTTGCCTGGTTCGGGCTGATCGCAGATCTCTTCCTGGGATCGGATACGCTGCGGGCGTGGCAGGCGAAATAGATGTGAACGTCGCATTCCAAAACCGTTTCTACGTCAGACTTTGCAATCATCGCTTTTCAAGTCTTTCGCACTTTTCATCGGCCTTTCTATTCAAAGTTTTGATGAGAGAGTAGAGCTGAATTTTGGGTGCGGACTTGCATTGCAGATGATTTGTGATACGATTCAGTTGAACAGTTATTCAAGTGAAATCAGTAATCAAGACCGACGAACCCTGCGCCCCGAATGACCCGGAGCATCGCCGGCGGCTTGCTCCGCCAGTGGACGAGGCGTCGCTTGAGGCGGCTGCGCGAATTTTTCGGGCGATGGGAGAACCTTCGCGATTACGGACACTGGCGATGTTGTCGCATGGCGAAGCTTGTGTGAGTGAGATTGCGGCGGCGACGAGCGAAGAGCTATCGACGATTTCACAACGATTGCGCGTTTTGCGCAGCGAGAATCTGCTGGTGAGACGCCGGCAGGGTAAACACATTCTTTATTCGCTGGCCGATCAGCATGTGGCTGGGCTGGTGTTTAATGCACTGGCGCATTCGACGGAAAAGGCTGTGCCGGTTGCGGCAGGCAAAAAGATAACGAAAGGGAAGGAATAGATATGGAGCATCACGTACACGAAGATCATTCGCAC
>JBKJUN010000971.1:0-7932 GCA_046590555.1 Bryobacter sp.
CGATCGTGCAAACTTTTGTTCGCAGAGCATACCGACGCCCGGTTACTGCGACTGAAGTGGAACCTTATCTGAAGCTGTATGCGCTGGCGCGGAAGTCTGGAGACAGCTTCAAGGAAGGCGTCGCTACTGCTTTGCAGGGCGTGCTGGTGTCGCCTCACTTTCTGTTTCGAGTGGAGCAGGACAGGCCCTCGATTGCTGGCAAGAATTATGCACCTGTCAGTGATTATGAGCTGGCGTCCCGTTTAAGCTATTTTCTGTGGAGCAGTATGCCGGATGAGACATTGCTGCGCTTGGCCAGGCAGAAGGCGTTGCGGCAGCCAATTGTACTCAAGGTACAGGTGGCTCGGATGTTGCGTGATGAGAAGGCGCGGGCACTGGTTCATAACTTTGCGGGGCAGTGGTTGCAGTACAAGAACGTCGACGTGATGAAGCCTGACGTAGAGAAGTTTCCGGACTTCGATGAAAGCCTTCGACATTCGATGAAGCAGGAAACTGCGCTGTTTCTTGAGAATCTGGTTCGGCAGGATGGCAGCGTACTCGATGTGCTGAACGCGAAGCATTCTTATTTGAATGAGCGGTTGGGGCGGTTCTACGGAGTACCTGGGGTTGTCGGCCATAAGTTTCGCCGTGTGGATATGAGTGGCACCAAGCGGGGCGGGGGCATTCTTGCTCAGGCAAGTGTACTTACGACTTCGTCTTACTCGACCCGGACTTCACCCGTGTTGCGTGGCAAGTGGATTCTTGAGAATTTGTTGCATGCACCACCACCACCGCCTCCACCTGCCGTGCCTGGACTGGATGAGGCTAAGGGAAATGGGAGTTTGAGCTTGCGGCAACAGATGGAGGAGCATCGCAAAAATCCTGCCTGTGCCAGTTGCCATTCACGGATGGACCCGCTGGGTTTTGGGCTTGAGAATTTTGATGCGATTGGGAAATGGCGCGATCTCGATGGAATGGTCGCCATTGATCCAACTGGAACTCTACCTGGGAATCGCAAGTTTGCCGGGCCAATTGAATTGAAGGGTTTGCTTGCTCAGGACAAGGAAGCCTATGTGAAGGGTTTGACTGAGAAGTTGTTGACCTATGCGTTGGGGCGAGGTCTTGAGAGAGCCGATAAGCCTGCAGTAAATGCGATTGCGGTTAAAGTGCCTGCGGGGCAATATCGATTTAGTGCCTTGATTGAAGAGATAGTGAAGAGCTTGCCGTTTCAGATGCGGCGGGCAGGAGATGCATCATGACGTTTGTAACCGGTAAGAGTATTTCGCGACGGACTTTGTTGCGTGGTGCTGGTGTGGTGATTGGGTTGCCATTTCTTGATGCGATGCAGCCGGCGTTTGCTGCCCCTAAGGTTGGAAAGCAGGCGCGGCGGTTGGCTGTTGTCTACGTGCCCAATGGCATGACAATGAAGGATTGGACTCCGGCTGGAGAGGGGCTGGAATTCAATCGAATCCTGAAGCCTCTGGAGAAGTATCGCGAAGACATTACGCTTGTTTCCGGGCTTTCGAATCTTGTGTCTGACAAGGCCAAGGGTGGAGCCCATGCAAAGGCTAGCGGGAGTTTTTTGTCGGGTGCGATTCCAAAGTACACCGCTGGTGCGGATGTTCATGCTGGTACTACCTTTGACCAGCTTGCCGCGCAGCAGTTTGCTGCCGAGACGCGGGTTTCGTCTTTGCAGCTAGGGTGTGAAGATTCCCGGATGATCGGGAACTGCGACACGGGTTCGAGTTGCGCTTATACGAATACGTTGTCATGGAAGAACCCGGATACACCGATGGCGGTGGAAGTGAATCCGCGATCGGTGTTTGAGCGATTGTTCGGTACGATGGACCCGAGTCTCAATGAGGCGACTCGCGCTCGACGTGCCCTCTACAAGAACAGCATTCTTGATTTGACTCGAGAGAGTACGCAAGCGATGGTGAAGGGTTTGGGTTCGCTCGATAAGCGTAAGCTCGATGAGTATTTGACTGCTATCCGAGAAGTTGAGACAGGGATCGCCAAGGCTGAGAACGATCCGCAGGTCCCCACCGGTGAGAAGCCAAGTGGAATTCCTTTCTCATATGCAGAGTATGTAAAGCTGATGTTCGACTTGCAGACGATTGCGTTTCAGGCTGATTTGACAAGGGTTTCAACGATGATGTTGGGACGTGAAGGCAGCGTCAGAACCTACCCGGAGATTGGCGTGCCCGACCCTCATCATCCTTTGACGCACCATCGTGGGCACCCAGACTTTATTGAGAAGGTAGCCAAGATCAATTGCTTCCATGTCGAATTGTTTAGCCATTTTGTAGCGAAGTTAAAGAGCACACAGGATGGTGATGGCAGTTTGCTCGATCATTCACTGGTGCTCTACGGCGGGGCGCTGAGCGAAGGGAATGCGCACTCCGTGAATGACCTGCCTTTGCTGCTGGCAGGCCATGCTGGCGGACTTCGTGGCGGGCGCCGGGTGATGGCACCGCTTCAGTCTCCAGCTACGAATCTGTTCCTGAGCATGCTCGACAAAATCGGCGTCGAAAAGGAATCCTTTGGCGATAGTACCGGACGGATTGATCTCAACGCCTAGGCTGCTGTCAGTTCCACCCACTCGCCTACTTTACGGCACTGGAATATGCGGTTACCGTCGAGTGACATAAGGTGGATCCACTCATTTTCTACGAGGTTACGGACGTCGGTGCTTGAACGCATTACTTCATCCATTCGCTCTCTTTGAGTGGCCACGAAGACTTGGAGGCGTAGGGGCTCGTGCATCCACTTTTCTCCATCGTGCAGGGATTGCATGGGTAGACCAGTGCGAAGGTCTCCGGCATTGCCTTCCCAGACCCCGAATGTGCCGACGACATTGTGCAGTACTTTGTTGCCTGAGCCGAAGAGCCGGTTGTTGACCGTAGAACCGAAGTATTGCAAGTTGATCCAACTGGCGACTACAACGGGTGCGTTGAGGATCAGGCTGAGGATCGACCCATCGGTGTCGGCTGCGTCATTGTAATCGTGAAGAAAGACGCGCCCTCCGAGATTGAGGCCTGCTGTTCTTTCGCGGGGAGCCGCGATGAAGGCTGCATTTCCTGCCAGTCCCCATTCAGGTCTTACCTCAGACCAGTCGGCGCTGCGGCGCTTGACCTCTTCGTCGATGTTTCCTTCGAAATTGGAGTTGCGTTCGCGGCGGGCTAGTTTCGATGCGGCATTGAGCCAGATCTGGATCTGATTTGAATTTGCGGGAGCGTCGAAGAGAGTTACTTCGTCGGTGGTGGTATTGTGGATGCCGGCGATGAAGACGGTGTCTGCCGGAATTGGCAGGCTGGCCCGTACTTCTGGGTCATTCAAGAGGGCGACGGCGAAGCGTGCGTTGATGTCGCCAGCGTGGCCTCCGCAGGCTCCACAATCGAGGCCAGCGGCGTAAGGATTGTTTTCTGTTTTGCTGCCGTGGCCGCAGAGAAGGACCGTAGGGGCGAGCTTCGATGTGTCGAAACTCATTCCTTTCAATGCGCCTGCGGCGAGTTTGATTCGCTCTTCGAGCGGGATGTCCCAGCGAAGAGGTTCTTCTGAGGGTGGATGGTTGTGGGCGCCAGACCATGCACTGCGAATCATGTTGCTGCCGGAGAAGAGTCCCGCTACTTCAACCGAGGCGAAGCATCCAACGGTTGACCTGCGCAGGAGATCCCAGGCATTGGCTAGTGAGGAAAAGAGATTACGGGCCTTGGTTGGGATCAGGCCCTCTTCGACTTGATAACCTGGCGATAGCAGTACGGGGCAGCGAGCGGTATCGCCCACTCCAATTGGCATTCCAAAGAAGCCAGCGAAGCCGGTGGTGGCGATGGATGCATCTTGTGACTCAAGAGCACGACGATAAACTTCTGAACGTTCATCGGTGCAGAAGACGGCTTGCAGCGCGGGGCGGGTGTTGCGTGTGGACTGACTGGAAGAGATAAGGTTTTCGGCCAGGCGATTGCGGTAGGCATGCTCTGCCGCAAGTTGGGCAATTTCGAGCGTCGCTGTTCCACCCTGTTGATAGCTGGCGGTTACAGAGCATTTCCAGACTTTGGCTGTAAGGAAAAGGGCCAGATCATAGAGCAGCCTGATGGCTAGCAATTGGGGCAAAATCTTGGGCGATGCACCACAGCGATCTTTGTAGGCAGCGTATGCACTCCAACCGCCTACGCTTAGCAGGAGGCTGTGGAGATATTCTTCCAAATGGGCATCCGGGACTGGAAGTTGATTCAGTGCCCAGAGGATCATTGCTTCTGCGTCGTTAGTCTTTGGGGTCGCCTGCTTGAGCAGATCGCGGAATCCCTTCAAGCCAGCTACTGAGGTGTTGGCATCGACTGCGGCAACTCGCATCCAAACTTCGAGAAGCGGCAGATTGCGGAATGGCATTTCCCAGGCGGATTGGCCCTCATCGAAATAGGATGAACACCATTTTGAAATCTCGTCGGCTATAAAATTGGACCAAGTTGTGGCACGAGTTGTGTCAAGCCAACTTGCTACCGACAGGACTCGATTTCCTTCTGAGGGCAAACTGAGCTCTGCGGTTAGCCACGAGACACCCATTCCTTTCGGGATCGCCATCCCTTTTTGACGAGCTGCTGCCTGAACGTCGGCTTCGACGATTTCGCCTCTGCTGAGTTTGCCCAGGTAGTGGTCTGCTGGGGCCAGGATGCCGCCGGTTGTCACGCACTCGAAGAGTTGTGCGGCTTGGCCGAATGGCATATTCATAAGACCGAGAAAGGGGTTTACAGCGACAAAACTTTGGAGCGGCCAGAGCGGGGCGATTCTGCTGCAGGCGTTTTCGATACGGGAGTTCATTTTGTTGGGTGTTTCGAGTTGAACCATAGTAGTGCTCATGTTAGACAGTTCCTTTGTTTGAGACCGCTGAGGTGGGCCAGAGCCACGTGGTGAGCCGGTTGGCCAGGGTGTTCAAATAAAACCCGTTGCGGGCGTGTACATACAGATGAATGCCGAAGGTGGATTGGCTAATTCTGGGCATCTGTGTTTGAAGCAGGGCAACGATTGTGAAGAGAGTGAGTAGTGGCCAGACTAGCCACTTTGGGCTTTGCGCGTGCGGCAAAAGAAGTTGGCTGGCAAAGCGATCAAGCGCGAAGTAGCCGAGGGCAAATACGATGCCGAGAGCAAGGCCAGCAGGGATGAGCCATGTGGATTTCATTCGTGTCCAAGATGTCCAGAGCAACTGCGCCATGGCGATGGTGAAGATCCCGCTAAGAACAGGTTGCTCCGCGACTTCGATTCCCATCCATTGTGCCGATAGAGCTGAAACGATGAGGGAAGTTCCGAGGGCTCCGAGGATCGCCAGCGGATGAATGGCTTGAATCGTTGTGTTTGATTTGCCTTTGACTACGCCTCCTGTCGTAAGGAAGGCATGTGCTTTGTAAAGTGAGTGGGCGACCAGATGAAGCAGGGCAAGGTGGAAAGCGCCGAGTCCGCATTCGAGCATCATGAAGCCCATCTGACCGACTGTTGAGAAGGCGAGGCAGCGTTTGACACTGGCTTGAGTGAGCATGATGATGGCGGCAAAGGCGGCTGTGAATGCGCCGACCAGGCATAGGATTGTCATGGCGGCTTCCGAGAGTGTGACCAGCTCTCGAAGGCGCAAGACCAGAATGCCGCCGGCGTTGATGATGCCTGCATGCATAAGCGCAGAGACTGGGGTGGGTGTTTCCATCGTGTCCGGCAGCCAACTGTGGAAGGGGAACTGGGCGCTCTTGAGGAGGGCAGCGAAGACGAGGAGGATGCATATGAGGTTAACCTCAGTTGTGTCTCGCATCTTGGCTGCGGCAACAAACATGGTGTTGAAGTCCCAGGAACCAAATACGCGATGCGTCAGAACTAGAACTGAAATGAGGCAGATGTCACCCAGACGGCTGATGATGAATTTCTTTCTCGCGGCCATAATTGCAGCGGGGCGGTCTTTGTAGAACTGCAGAAGGTGGTGAAGGCTCAAACTTGTGGCCGACCAGGCCAGGACGAAGACAAGGAGGTTTTCCACCAGGATGAGAGCAAATACGCAGGATCCGGTAATGCAGAGCCACAGTGTGAAG
Organism: Bryobacter sp.; assembly: GCA_046590555.1. GTDB lineage: Bacteria > Acidobacteriota > Terriglobia > Bryobacterales > Bryobacteraceae > Bryobacter. Next base: position 6,048 of record JBKJUN010000971.1, read on the forward strand.
TGAGCTTGTCTTGGGTCGCCTGCCAGGTATCGTTTCGAATAGCGCGTAACGACTGCAAATAGCAGGGTGGTCAACAAGAGGAGAACGTTGGTGAGCCTGTCGAGAAAAGGGGAAGCAGCCAGAGCTGCGATAAAGCAACCGATGCCATAGAGTTCTCCCAATCGCGCGCCATGGTCTTTATGTACAACTGGTCCGGTAGACATTCTTTGCAGGTTAGCCTTTTTTTGTCGTTGTTTCCAATATAAGTTTAGAAAGCAATCGTTCTGTTTTATATATGATGGTATTGTGCTGTTGAACTATCATCATCTTCGTTATTTTTGGGCTATTGCGCATGAGGGGAGTCTGACTAAGGCCGCTGCCCGACTGCATGTGGCGCAATCGGCATTATCGATCCAATTACGCCAACTGGAAGAAGTCTGCGGCCATGCCTTGTTTACCAGGAAGAATCGGTCGTTGGTGCTTACTGAGGCGGGGCATGTTGCGTTGCGGTATGCGGATTCGATTTTCCGAACTGGCGATGAACTGATTGATGCGCTCAAACATGGGCGGCAGAAAGCTCGTCAGATTCTGAGGATTGGTGCTGTATCAACGTTGTCGCGGAATTTTCAAGGTGAGTTCCTGAAGCCGCTCCGCAACCGGCATGATGTTGAGATTGTATTGCGGTCTGGAAGTATGAGGGAATTGGTACTGCAGTTGCATAATCACTCGATTGACGTGATGTTGTCCAATCAGGCATTGCGTCGTGATGTTGAGCAGAATCACCACAGCTATCTGCTGGATGATCAGCCTGTGAGTCTGGTGGGGAGAGCCGTGAAGGGGCAGGCCAGGTTTCAGTTTCCTGAAGATTTACGCAAGACACCGCTGCTGCTTCCCACGCTCGAGAATGAACTGCGTGTGGCATTCGATGTCTTGCTGGATCAGGCGGGGATTCGACCTTTGATAGCGGCCGAAGTAGATGATATGGCGATGTTGCGTGTACTTGCGCTACGCACCAAGGCGGTGGCGCTTGTGCCACGAGTTGTAGTGCAGGATGAGCTACGATCAGGGATTCTTGTGGAACGGTATCGATTGGATTCGATTCACGAGCGGTTCTATGCGATTACACCGGGAAGAACCTTTCCTAACCTTATGGTTGGAGAGCTGATTGAACGTGCGCAACAACGGAAGAAATAGTTAGAGTTTGCGGTGGAAGAGTTCGAGGGCGAGGTTGAGGGATTGGAGGGCCAAGACGGGATCGTAGCGTGGGCCTTCGTCGCGGATGAAAGCGTGGGCTGCGTTGACTTCGTGCCACGAGTAGTTGAGGTTGGCTTCCTCAAGACGGGCGCGGATCTTGTTGCGGCCTTCCAGAGGGACGTGGGGATCCTGGCGACCGAAAATCATGAGGAGCTCGCCTTTAATTTCTGCTGCGCGCACAAGGGAATTGTCGTTCCGGCCTTTGCCGAGCGTGCTTAAGTGGATGTCGGTTGGGTAGAAGCAAGCGGTGGCAGAGACGTCTGGATTCATTGCCGCGCGGAAGGCCAGATGGCCGCCGAGGCAGATTCCGATGACGCCTAGTTTGCCGGTGCAGTTGGGGAGTGAGGCTAGGTGGTTGAGGAGTGCGCGGGCATCGCTGTCGTAGGACGTGATTTCTTTTTCGTGCTTGTTAAAATTGCCTTTGTCGGCTCCAGCTTGGTCGTAGGCGAGGACGGTGCCGGGAGCTTCGAATTCATGATAGACCTCGGGGACTGCGACTATGTAGCCGTGGCCGGAAAGGAAGGTTGCTGTGCGGCGGATGGGGCCGGTGAGTTGGAAGATTTCTGAGTAGAGGATTAGCGCGGGGTATTGGCCTGGGGCTGTGGGAGTGAAGAGGAAGGTGCGCATCGGGCCAGGGGGGGAGGGGAGGTCG
>JBKJUN010000331.1:0-17259 GCA_046590555.1 Bryobacter sp.
ATCGCTGCGTGGACTTTGGTATCGCGGGCGCTACTTGCACGATGGCTCGATGACTACGCTGGAGGAGGTGTTTGATTTAAACCGGCTCCAGCCCGAATTTGTACCGAGCGGCTTTAAGGGGCTAGATAAAAATCGGGCGGTGCAGGGGCACGTGTTTGGATTGAAGCTTAACGAGACGGACCGGACGTCGTTGCTGGCGTTTCTGCGGACGCTTTAGTGTCTTTGGATGGCTTGAGGTTGGGGTCAATCTTTTGGAGTTCGGCCATTGCCTTGCGGAGTGCTTCAGCTTTGTCGTTGGGCCAAGCCTGGCCACGATTCTGGTTGTAGGCGACGGAGAAATCCTCGACAGCCTGAACCAGCTTGTTGAATCGCTCTTCAAAGCGGCGGAGCTGAACTTTTTTCAAGTAAGCGTTGGGGCCGACCTCAGCAGGTTCGGTGACGACAGGAACCTGGGCGCGGTGAATTGCCACAGCGGTTTCTTGTGCCCGGACGGGGTCTGTTGGGTATTGAAGCAAGCAGAGCATCAAGGTGACAGCATGCATGTGTTTGGGCCTCCAATTCGCCTGAAAAGTTGTACTGAACTACAGTGTACTTATATTTCATTTCGGTTACAAGAACGAAATTCATTAGAGCTTGCTGGCGAAAGTTTTTGCTCAAGGTAGAGGCTTTAGTCGCGATAGGACGGATCGATCTTGTCCATCAGGCGCATGAGCGCATCGAATTCAGGATTGGGGCGACGGGAGTATCCGTCGCCCCCTTTGGTTGAGAGGAAGGCATCGGAGCGTTCGGCACTGAGTTCGCAGATGGACTGGGGTGGGATGTTCAGCTTTGCACCGCTGGCCTGGGCGGCGAGTTGGACCTGACAGGCACGCTCAAGGCGGAACATGCGGACAAAGGCTTGGGCGACGGTTTCGCCAGAGGTTAGCAGGCCGTGGTTTCGCAGGATGAGGACGTTGTTGTGTCCGAGGTTTTTGCCAAGCCGGGCGCGTTCTTCGGGGTCAATACTGGGGCCTTCGAAGTCGTGGTAGCTAACCTGGCCGTGATAGCCTACGGCGTACATCGAGATGGGCAGCAGGCCGTCGGCTAAGGCAGCGATGGCCATGCCGGCGGTGGTGTGAGTGTGGACGATGCACTGGATGTCAGGACGCATCATGTGGATGGCAGAGTGGATGACAAAGCCGGCGGGGTTGATTTCCTGATTCTGATCGCCAATGATGTTGCCGTCGGGGTCGACTTTAACGAGGTTGGAAGCCGTGACTTCGTCGAAGCGGTAGCCGTAGGGATTGATGAGGAAGTGGTGGTCTGGGCCTGGGATGCGGACGGTGGAGTGGGTCCAGATGAGTTCATCCCAGCCGTAGTGGTGGATGATGCGGTATGTGGCAGCGAGTTGGGTGCGGAGTTCTCGTTCGATGGGGGACATTGCTTTGATATAGTGACGACTGAAACAAGGAGTTTATAAGAATGTTTGAGGCGAAGTCTCGTCGATTTTTTATGGGAGCGGCTGCGGCTGCTTCGGCTATGCGCGTCATGGGTGCCAATGACAAGGTGAATCTGGCGATTGTGGGCCTGGGCGGACGCGGCAGTGCGCATTTGAATGTGTACAGCCGATTGGCTGAGGCCAAAGTGGTTGGTCTTTGTGACGTGAATCAGGCGGCACGCGAGAAGGCGCAGGCAACGCTGACTCGTAATGGCGGGGAGAAGGCTAAAGAATTTGAAGATATGCGCGAGGCCTTTGCCGATGGCACAGTAGAGGCGGTGTCGATTGCGACGCCAAATCACTGGCATGCGCTGGCAGCGATCTGGGCGATGAAGGCGGGCAAGGATGTATACGGTGAGAAGCCGGCTTGTTACAACATTCATGAAGGTTTGAAGTTGATTGAAGTATCGCGGGCCACCAAGCGGATGATGCAGGTGGGCTCGCAGCACCGCAGCAATCCTTTCAAGATGAAGGCCATGGAAGCAGTGCAGGGTGGGTTGATTGGCAAGGTGTATGCGGCGAAGGGTCTCTGCTACAAGCGCCGGGCATCGATCGGGAAGAAGCCTGATACGCCAACGCCTCCGGGAGTGAACTGGGATTTGTTTCTTGGCCCCGCTCCGATGCGCCCGTTTAACGAGTTACGCTTCCGCTACAACTGGCACTGGTTCTGGGATACCGGCAATGGCGATATCGGTAACCAGGGCGTGCATGAACTAGGCTTGGCGCGTTGGGCAATGGGTGATCCCGAGTATCCCAAGTCTGTCGTCTCCTATGGTGGCAAGTACGCCTATGACGACGATCAGGAAACGCCGAACACACTGACTTCGAGCTTTGACTTTGGCGGGCGCGAGATCAGCTTTGAAGTTCGTGGATTGCTGACTGGCGGCGAGGGTGGCGTGCCGCGGGGACGCGCTCAGGGTGGGGCCGCCGCTGCTCCCACCGCTACTGCGCCGGTGAATGGTGCGCCGCTCAATGTCATGATTGGCAACTTGATCTACGGTACGGAAGGCTGGGCCGCGATGAGCGATCAGGGCTTCCAGGCGTTTAAAGGTGAGAGCAACGAGATGGTCATGGATCTCAAGCCCGAGCGTGGCCCCAATGGCGACCCGACAGGATTGCATATGCAGAACTTCCTGGCAGCTTGTAAGAGCCGGAATTACAAGGATCTGCACGATGGGGTTGAGAACTCGGTTATCAGCGCCAATATGTGCCACCTGGCAAATATCAGCTACCGCGTGGGACGTAAGTTAACGCTGGCGGCTGGGCCGAAGTTTGTTGGTGATGCTGATGCCAACAAGATGATTACTCGGAATTACCGCAAGGGTTACGAAGTCTAGACCTAAACCCTTAGTTGATTCATGCCGATGGAGCGGATATGCGTTGCATTCTGCTCCATTTGCTTTTTGTGGGGACTTTGCTGGGGCAGCCAGTGATGGTTGCGTTTGGCAAAGAGGTTTCGCAGGCCGATACGGGGTTGATGCTGATGACGGTGATGGATGGCTATGCGGCGGCGCATGGGTTGACGCCGACAGAGGACGAAATGGCACCGTTGTGGAAGAAGTTCGGTGGAGATAGCCCGGCGGCACGGAGGCTCAATTTTCCGCTTCGGATTTTGCTAAGCCACAAGTTGAACCAGGTGTGGTGGAAGCGCCATCAAGGACGATTGGTTCTTTCGGCGTTTGGGGTGCATCTGGCGACAGACGCGATGCTGAAAGAAGTGGTGGGGATGGAGAAGGCTGGAGAGGTGAAGTTTCTCGACGCTGCGGCCAGACAGAAATTTTTTGAACATTTCGATAAATACGTCGGGGATGGGGTTGTCCGTGGAGATCGGGCCCGGGCGTTACTGGCGGAAGGATTTCCGAAATAAAGGTTCAAGAAGAAGATGCCGGGCACCGATAAGAACAACATTCAAAATCAAGAACCGGTTTGCCTTGAAGGAACAGGGGGCTGGACTGGAGCGTGTGCCATGGTGTCGTCCATTAACCCGATTCCCGCTGTTAGCGCAGAGAGTCCGAATCGAAGTTTGAGTGAGTTTTCACAGAGCCTGGAGAAGCTTTCTTCCGGGTTGCGGCAGAGTGGTGTGGGCGCAAGGCCAGCGGACTACGCCGATCGCGAAGACCGCAAGGTGCAGGCGGCTGAGTTATCGAAGAATGTTCGGGATGCCAACGATGCGGTGACGGAGGCGCGGACGGCCGATGAGGGTTTGAAGCAGATTGACGGGTTGCTCGCCAAGGCGCGGGGTCTGGTCTTTGGTGGGATTAACGAGCCGGGACGGAAGTTGAAAGATGAGGATCAGGCAGAGTTTTCGCGAGTGTTACAGCGGGTGGATCAAGTGGCACAATCGCTCGTGTTTGGGGGTGGGCCATTGCTTGAGGGGAGCGGGAGCTTTGGAGCAGAGGGGAAGCTAGCCAAAGCGGATCTAAGCAACTTTGAAGGTTCTATTGGTGCCATTCAAGTGGTGGACCGGGCCATTAGCGAGGTTGGCGATCAGCGGGGGTTGTTGGGGATTTTCCAGAGCAGCAAGCTTGCAGAGACGGGGCGGCTGTTGAGAGGTGGATTGGGCGGAATCGTTTCTTCCAACAGTGTGGTGCGTGACAGGACGGTGGCGGTGAATCTGGCAGAGAGTGCAGCCGGGGAATTGCTGCGCGAGCGGGAATCGAGCTTGCTTGGAAGCGAGAACGCGGCTGGGCAGATTTTAGCTTCAATCGTGGGGAGGCTCTAGTGACCCAGTTAAGCCTGTTGATTCAATTGCTGGATCAGGCGATTGCCGGGATTGAAAGCGGGCGAGTGGAAGATTTGCTTGAGGCGCAGTATGCCATTTACGGGGTGGCGCAGGGGGCAGTGCCGGTGAGGAGTGGCGCGGATGAACGCGTTGTGGTGCTGTGCGAGTATTGTCTCGATTGCCTGAGCTATGGGGAACGAGAGCGGGAGTGGGCTGCGGCGCGGGTATTGGGCGAATTACGGCGGGGCTTTGTGGAAGCGGTGGAGCGGAGGGTGGAGGCTCGTGAAGTTGAGGAATTGGTGAACGTGACGGCTTAGATGGATTGGCGACCCCGATCGCTGGAGCCGCCCGATGAGTTGTTGTTTTAGATTCCGCCAAGGAATTGTTCGGTTGCCACTTTGCCGTCTACGACTATGTAGATGCCGGCTTCCCTGCCCGTCATACGCTGGCCGGATTCTTTATTGGTGACATCCATGCTGCAGATGACGACGAAATATTCCGGGCTGACGAAGGGGCCGTCAACGGTTATGGAATGGACTTCGTGGGCGTTCTCCCACCATTCGCCTTTGGCGAGGATTGCAGCTTTGCCTTCGGTCTTGCGGGGCATCGGGCCGTAGGCCATAGGTTCGAGGCTGGTTGCATTGTCGGCGTAGAGGGTATCGATGGCGACGTGGAAACTGCCTTCTTTGCAGAGGGCAACGAGCTGGGTTGCAACTTCGTTGATGGTCATGCTGGAAGAATTCGGTTGCGTTGACATGACAGGAAGCCCTATCTGACCCACCGAGTCTTGGAGTCAATATCAATAGTCCCGATTCGCGTGGTTGAAGTTCCAAACGCTATCCAGATATTTCTAGCGCTGGTATGAAGACACCTGCGGGATCGAATAGGGGGAGCGGTCGGAGAAGATATCTTCAAATAGCGCGAGAGTCGGCTGATGGATATGGGTATTCGAAGCCAGTAAATGGTTGCTGGTAATGATGTGGTGTGGCGCGCCGTGCATGTCGGTGATCATGCCTCCGGCTTCTTCAACCAGCAATCGCCCGGCGGCCATGTCCCAGGAGTTAAGGCCGAATTCCCAGAAGCCGTCGAGGCGGCCAGCGGCTACGTAGGCGAGGTCGATTGCGGCGGAGCCGGTGCGGCGAACTCCGTGGGAGATCATCGCGAGCTGGTAGTAGAAATGGATGTTGACGTTTTGGTGGCGGCGACGGCTGGGGAAGCCGGTCGAGTAGAGCGAATCTTCAATCACGTTGGCTTTGGAAACGCTGATTCGCTCGCCGTTGAGGTATGCGCCGCCTGATTTTTCGGCGGTGAACATTTCGTCGCGGGTGGGGTCGTAGACTACGCCGGCAATCATCTCGTTGTCCTTCTCGAGAGCCATTGTGATGTTGTAGATGGGAAAGCCGTGAGCGAAATTGGTGGTGCCGTCGACGGGGTCCACGTACCAGCGGTAGCCGGAATTGGAGTGGGTGTTATTGCCTTCTTCGGCGACAATGGCGTGGGTGGGGAAGGCTTCTCGCAAGCGGGTCGTAATCAGAATTTCGCTTTGGCGGTCTGCCAGCGTGACCAGGTCTGATTCGCCTTTAAGCTCAAAGCCGATCTTTTGGCGCTGGAAGCCTTCGACGATGACAGCGGCTTCACGGGCAATCCTGACGGCTGTTTCTACATAGTGCTTCATGCCTGGACTTCTTCTTCAGCGATGTACTTGATCTCTTCTTTGTAGATCAGCAGACTGGCAGAGCCGGGTTGGGCGAGACGGATGATTTCCGAGTCGAAGATCTCGACCGTGCCGTGAAAGGACTTGCCGTTTAGCATCTTCACATCGACTGGAGTTTTGGCTGCGGCAAGCTTGCGCAGGTAGCCGTCTTCAGCCAGGGTGAGGATCGGTGCTTTGGTTTTGGGTTTGGCTTTGGCCATGTAGTGAGACTATAGAGTCTCTTCATAGTAGCCAGTGCGCGCGGAGACTCGCAAATTCGGGCGTCGGACTTTCACTTCCAAACGATGAAAAGGATTGCCTTTGACGGACTGGCTTTTGGGGTAGTAAGCAAGGAAATATTGGGTGCGGAGGTCTCGGAGGATTTCGTCAAAAGCCTGGCCGAGCTTGTCGTATGTAGCCGGTTGGAGAACGCGGCCGCCGCTGCGCTCGGCGATCAACTGGAGGGCATTCTCACCGCCAGTGTTGCGGCCCGCATCGTTGGTGATGGGCGTCACAAGGATGGAATAGACAGCGGCCTGGGCGCGCTGGACGGCGATGTTGGCACCGTTGAATTTTTTGTAAGATGCAGTGTCGCCACCGTCTGTAACGCAGATGATGACCTTGCGGCCTTCACGGCCTTCGAGCTCTTCGCTGGCCAGATAGAGGGCGTCATAGAGGGAAGTGCCGGCACCGGTCTTGATGTCGCGGACGGCGTTCTCAAGACGCTGGATACGGCGAGTGAAGCTGGCGATGATGTCGACGTTGTGGTTGAAGGTAATGAGGGCGAGAGTGTCGTCGGGGTTGCCTTCTTTGAACAGCGCGCGGGCGAAGCGGAGGGCAGATTCAGTTTCGTACTTGAGGTCTTTGGCGACACTTGCGCTGATGTCGAGCATAACGATGACGTTGAGGGCCTGGGTGGTAGACCGCTCAAAGATCGGGATTTGCTGCTCGACGCCATTGTCAAAGATCTGGAAATCTTCTTTGTTGAGGCCGCCGAAGAGCTGGCCGTTTTGGTCTCTTACGCTAGCGAGGATGCGGACCAGTTTGACGTCTACGCGAAGGATTGGGTCTTGGGCTTGCAGGAGCAGAGGCGTTGCTAATAGGGAACGGCGAGTCATTGGGCAGCACAAGATGCGGGCGGGAGACGCATCCATTTCAAGTTATCAGACGCGAGCATTGATTGATTGGTTGCGGCTGCGGGCCAATAGAACAGGGAGAAAGACGAGGTCGCTGACGGAGGCCGGGATGGCGGTAATTGCAGGACGAGCCTAAGTAGATTTCGTCCCAAGCTTTGCGACCGAATCATCCCAGGCACCTTCAACCCAGATTTCGCCGTCGGTGAAGTATTCCTTCTTCCAGACGGGCAGGGTCTTCTTCAGCCGGTTGATACCTTCGAGCGTGGCATCGAAACTGGGGCGACGGTGGGGAGAAGCAGCGATCACAACGACGCTGGCCTCACCAATTTCCATACGGCCAAGGCGATGGACAATGGCGAGACGAGAGATCTCGTGTGCTTTCGCAATCTCCGCTACGAGATCCGCGAGGACTTTGATAGCCATCGCCTCGTAGCATTCGTAGTCGAGATAACGGGTCTGGCGGCCGTTGGAATTGTTACGGACGACGCCTTCGAAGGTACACAGTGCGCCGTCGATCCCTTGAAGAATTTCCTGACCAAGAGCGTAGGTTGGGATGGGTTCGCGGGTGAGGGCGGCGATGTGGCCTTCGGGGCTTACGACACGATGCGTGTAGATCGTCCCGCCGCTGACCGGAGGAAGAAAAGCGATCTCGTCGCCATCTTCAAGTAGTTCTCCAGGCTGGGCAAATTGCTGGTTGCGAGCGAGAGCGATGGAATCAGCGAGGCCTTCGAGTTTGGGATATCGCGAAGCGTAATAGGCGAAGAGGGATTTGATCGTCGAGCCTTCCGGCATGTCGACGAGGTCAGTGGAGGGGTCGGCGAAGTCTTTGAGTAAGCCGAAGAAGAGGACCCGGATTTGCATCTCTAGTAAGCGTAACGCGGCACAGCCTGGTTGGCTGTGCCGCGTCTTGGCAAATGCGCAGAACGGAGGAGAACTAGCGCTTGCGTGCTTTGAGCCAGGCGAGATCGGCGAATGCTGTGCCGGTCAGCGCGTAGGTGGTTGGCTCTGGGACTTCGTTGCCGCCCGTAGGTGGTGGAGGAGGTGGTGGCGGGGTACCAGAATCGATGGTGCCATTAATTCGGAAGAATACGTCAGAGGTAAACAAGGGGCTATCGATGGCTATGAATTGGAGGCTATAAGCGGTGTTTGCGAGCAAGGCGATCGTGCGTTTGGTGTCATCCTTCTGGACATGAATTACACGCGGTACACAACCAGCGGAGAAGAGGGTCTGGATTTGATTGCGGCACTGCGCGAGCAGCGAGTTCCGGCAGCATTGATCGCGATGACGGCATGGGGTGATGTGAGTCTGGCGGTGCCGGTAGAGGATCGCGAGATGGCTGCGGCTCGACGGGTGCGACAGAGTCTTTTACCTCAGAATAAAGGGGGGTGAAAAGGCGCTGCGCTATGCCTGCCGCTTCTTGCCGGCACGCGAGGTATCCGGCGACTATTACGACTTTTTTGAAAAGCGCCCTGGGCACTTTGGCTTTGTAGTGGCGGATGTAAGTGGCAAGGGTGTGCCGGCGGCAATGTTGATGGCAAATCTACAGGCGCTCTTTCGCAGCCATGCCTACCGCGATGAGGCCGCTCCAGAGCCAGTACTGCGGGCGGTGAATGCGCAGTTTCATGAATCCACTTCTCCCGAAAGCTTTGCGACTGCGTTTTATGCCGACCTCGATGAAGCTACTCACGAGTTGAGTTACATCAATTGCGGACATCCGCCGGCATTACTGCGCAAGCGAAATGGTGAAGTAATGATGCTGGAATCGAGTGCCCTGGTTTTGGGTGCATTTCCGTTTTGGTCGGCTGAGACGGGCAGGGTCAAGATGGACGAGGGGGACCGCTTGCTTGTCTATTCCGATGGCGCTGTAGAAGCTCAGAGCGTTACAGGGGAAGAGTTCGGCGACGACCGATTGCTCGAATTGTTTAAGAATACGGCGCATTTATCTCCTCAAGAGGCGTTACCAGAGATAGAGGCGGAGATTCAAAAGCACTCCGGAGTCTCGCTATTCGATGACTGCACCCTATTTATGGCCAGCCTTCGCTAAAATCAAAAGAAGTACATGACCAAAACGAGCAATCCCGCTGAGCTTGCGGTTATTTCGAAGACTGTGCGCCGACACATTCTCGAGATGATCACCGCAGCCAAGAGCGGACATCCCGGCGGGAGCCTTTCCGCGACAGAACTAGTAGTCACGCTTTTCTTCGACATCATGAAGCATGACCCGGCAAATCCGAAGTGGGCCGATCGCGACCGCTTCATCTTGGGCAAGGGGCATGCCTGCCCTGTGCTCTATTCGGTAATGGCCGAATGCGGATATACCCCGGTGGACAAGCTGAACACTTTCCGCCAACTGGGATCGATTTATCAGGGGCATCCGGACGTGCGGTTCATTCCTGCGCTGGAAGCTTCAACCGGGTCGCTCGGCGAAGGCCTGAGCGTTGCGCTGGGTATGGCGCTGGCAGCACGCTTCAATGGAAGCCCGTCACGCACCTTTGTGGTGCTTGGTGATGGAGAACTTCAGGAAGGCCAGATCTGGGAAGCGGCCATGTTTGGCGCATTCCATAAAATCGACAATGTGGTTGCGATCGTGGACTGGAACAAGATTCAGCTCGATGGCTTTGTAAAAGACATCATGCCGCTAGATCCGCTCGTAGACAAGTGGACGAGCTTCGGATGGCACGTGATCAACATCGACGGCCACAACATCGAGGCCGTGCAGAAGGGCTTCCATGAAGCAGAGACCGTGAAGGGCAAACCGGTCGTGATCCTGGCGAACACAATCAAGGGTAAGGGCGTTTCGTTCATGGAGAACAATCCGAAGTGGCATGGAACAGCACCTTCGAAGGATGAATTGGCACTTGCATTGAAGGAGCTTGCCTAATGGCTTTGTCTAAGAAATACGAACTGAAGATTGGGCCGGCCACGCGTGAAGCGTTTGGCAAGGCGCTGGCTGAGATAGGCAGAAAGAACCCGGATGTGGTTGTTTGCGATGCGGACTTATCGAAGTCGACCAACACCCATTTTTTTGCCAAAGAATTCCCCGAGCGCTTTATCCAGTGCGGAATCGCCGAAAGCAACATGGTGGCCGTGGGCTCTGGTCTGGCAGCAGCCGGCAAGATTCCTTTTGTGTCGAGCTTCTCGGCATTCGTAATCAACAAGGGCTTTGAACAGTTGCGCGTGACGGCTGCTTATCCGAACGTGAATCTCAAAGTGGTTGGTACGCACAGCGGCATCTCGATTGGCGAAGATGGCCCGTCGCAGATGTCGATCGAGGACTTGAGCCTCGCCTGCAATCTGCCTGGCTTTACCGTGCTTGCGCCTTGCGACGAAGTATCGATGACTGCTGCGATTCACTTGACCGCAGAACATGTCGGCCCGGTGTTTGTTCGCGCTGGACGCTCGAAGGCAGCGCATGTTTATGAGCCGGGTGCCGAGTTCCACATCGGTGGCAGCACTGAGTTGTTGGCTGGCACGGACGTTGCGATCTTCGCTAACGGACTGCTGGTAGCTGAAGCCTTGCGTGCAGCCGAGACACTGGACGCCGCAGGAATCTCGGCTCGCGTGATCGACCTCTACAGCATCAAGCCGATCGACCGCGCTGCGATTGAACGTGCTTCGAAGGAATGCCGCGCGATCGTTGTTGCCGAGGAGCATCTGAAGGATACCGGAATCGGATCCCGTGTTGCTCAGGTAACGTCGGAGACGACGCCCTGCGTGATGGAGTTTGTCGGTGTCGACAACACCTATGCCGAGAGCGGTACGCCTGAAGCAGTGGTGGAAAAGTATGGCTTGCTCGCGAAGGATATCGTGACGGCTGTACACAAGGTTCTCGCGCGCAAGAACTAGATGCGAGAGCAGGAAGCATTTGCGGAGTTGCTGCGTCGGCATGAAGAGCTGACGCAGCGCTTTGCGCAATTGCTGCACGATGACGCGGGGCAGGTGTTGACTTCAATTGCTCTGCAGCTTTCCGCGCTCGATGGGGTTGCGCCCGATGAACTGGAGACACTCACCTCAACGCTTGATGATCTGCTGGAGCGATTTCGTGAGGCGCAGGCGAGTCTGGGCGGAGCTGTTGTTGCCAAGCGTGGATTATTGGCTGGCTTATCTCAACTGGCAAGAATGAGGAAAAGCCTTCGGGTGGAAGGTGATGATTCCCCCAAATGGCCTATTGCCGCGGCGCAGGCGGCTTTTCGCATTATAGAGGCACTGGAGCCAGTTAAGGTTGTAGTAAATTCTGAGGGTGTGATGCTCGATGGCGTAGGGGAAATTTCAAAATATGTTGAAGTACTAGCAGATACTGGACTAGTTTTACTCCAAACCGGCTCGCAAGCGACTACAATCAGGATCTACTATGCCAATTCGGGTTCTCATCGTTGACGACCACAAAATCATGCGGGACGGGATCAAAGCGATCCTGAAGCCTGCCGTAGATCTTGAGGTGGTGGGCGAGACGGATTCTGGCGTAGATGCAGTGCAACTGGTGCGCAAGTTGAGACCGGATGTGGTGATGATGGATATCAACTTGCAAGGTATGAGCGGGATTGAGGCGACCATTGAGATGCTTCGCCACAACCCGGACACCAAGGTGATGATGCTGTCGATGTACGACGATGAACACTCGGTGATTAGCGCGGTCAAAGCAGGGGCGCGAGGTTTTGTCTTGAAGCGGGCATCTGATGGGGACTTGATCCAGGCTTTGCGAATGGTGTCCCAGGGCGGAACTTATTTAAGTCCCAAGGTGTCGGATCGATTGCTTGAGCGGATTCAAAAAGGGACAGTGGACGAGAGTACGCAGGCCTTACCGCTGGCGGATCTCTCGCCTCGCGAGATTCAGGTATTGCGATTGATCGCCGAGGGCAAGACGAGCAAAGAAATCGCGGTGATGCTCGATTTGAGCGTGCAGACGATTCGATCCTATCGCAAGGCGATGATGAAGAAGCTGAATGTCAACAATGTAGCGGGCTTGACACAGTTGGCTCTTGCGACAGGGTTAACGCGGCAGCAGAGTTTTTCCGGTGGCGGCGAAAGCGCACAGTTGTTTTAGGCTTCGATAGTTTCGAGAGAAGTTTGGAGTACTGGCAGCACTAGTCCTATGCATGAATGTGGTTTTGCGCGTTCGGGGGAATCCCTGGTGGATTCGTCAGATCGAAACTGTCAGCCCGGCTGTGGAGCTGAGTCAAGAGGAGAAGTTGCGGCGTTTGGTGAACGCAGCGCTGGCAACTCCTTATCTGTCCCAGCGAGAACGGGCGGAAGAATTGCTAAGTGCGCGGACACTCAAGGATCTGCGGATACTGCCAATTCGGCTGGTGCTTGATCGCAAGACGCAATTTCTGAATCCCAAGGCGGCAAAAGCTAGCGCAAGATTGCGGCTGCCCTTCGAAACAAAGAGCGGCGTAGTTGTGGGTAAGAAGTTTCGGCTGCCCAAAGGGGTGAACCAACTGGATGAGGGAGCAATCCAACGACTCCACTTGAGCGAGACCCGCATGCTGGCGGCTGCTCCATCTGTACTACGCCGGATTTGCGCCTTGGTAGAGGCTCGTGCACTGGCGCTCCCGCATTTATGCGAAGCAGTAGTGGTGCTGCAGGGGCTTGAGGAGGGGTTCCTCTATCCAGGAGAACGTGACATGCTTTGGCATTGTCTTGGGGTGCCTATCTTTGAACAATGGCTTGGTCTTGACGGCGAATTGCTGGCAGGGGAATGCGGCGTACACCAGGGAATGCATTTTCAAGGTAGCCGTGCAGAACTCGAAGAAGTAGATGGCGAATTGGTGGTGACAAGTTGGTTTGGATTGCGTACGCCAGCGCCACGGATCGCTACGGGACTGACCGCTGAGGCTGATCACAAGGTGTGCGCCTGCGGTGATGACAGGCCATTATTACTCAATGTAGGGTTAAGGCAGACTGCAACTTCCATGCAGTACCAGGTTGCGAGTGCACGCTAGAGAGCCTGCACTCGTCATACTGGGTAGCAATGGCTGAATTTGTCTTAAAGTATGCGGATGCGCGCGGGCAGGTGCACCAGGTGTCGGCAGTGGCGCGCAATGAGGCCGAGTTGCGCGAACGGTATTCGCGCGACGGCTTTCTGGTTTACTCCGTGTCGGCCAAGGGTGCGGCCGGTAGCGGACCCCGCAGACGCAAAGTGGATATGGAAAAATTCCTGATCCTGAATCAGCAATTTGTCACGCTGATCAAGGCCGGTTTGCCCATTTTAAAGGCGCTGGACCTGTTAGCCGAGCGCCTGACCGATGACAAATTGCGTGGGCCGATGACAGCCGTGCGGGATGAAGTTAGAACAGGAACACTGCTTTCCTCCGCCTTCCAGAGTCAAAACCTTTTCCCTCCGATGTACATCACAACGATCATGGCTGGCGAACGGGCTGGCAGTCTAGCCGAGGTGATGGAGCGCTACATTATCTATCAGAAACTGGCGCTGAGTGTAAAGAAAAAACTACTCACTTCACTGATTTACCCTGCCCTGCTCTTCTCGCTCGTTCTCGCGCTGATCGTGTTTTTGATCACCTTCGTCGTGCCGAAATTCTCAGAATTGTACAGCACCTTGAATGCTGAGTTGCCGACGCCAACCAAGATCCTGGTGGCGATCAGTACAACTGCAAGCACTTATGTATTGGTGGGCTTTCTAGGGATCGTGGCGGCGGGAGTGGGTATTTATTTCTGGTCGAGAACAGCAGCGGCACAAGAGCGGCTCGACCAAGTCAAGATGGGCTTCCCAATGTTTGGCGAAATCTGGACCAAGTTCCAGGTGGCACAGTTGGCTCGTGTGTTGAGCACATTGTTGGTGGGCGGCATTCCTTTGTTGCAGGCAATTCATACTGCGGGTGAATCTGTTTCGAGTGTATTGATCCGCAAGGCGCTTGCAACAGCAAGCCAGCTTGTGCGAGAAGGCCAACCGCTATCGACGTCTCTCAAGAAGACCGGGATTTTCCCCGCTCTTGCAGTGGACATGATGGAAGTGGGGGAATCGACAGGGGCCCTGCCGACGATGCTTGGCAGCGTAGCGGAATTCTACGAAGAAGACGTACAAAACAAGCTGGCGGCGGTGTTAAGCCTGATCGAACCGGTAATCATGATCTTTATGGGCACTTTTGTCGCATTCGTCCTGATTGCCCTATATCTGCCGATCTTCAGCCTGGCTGATAGTTTGAGCTAGCTAAGTATGTTGCATATTCGTTAAAATCAACCTATATGCAAAGTTGTTTCCGGGCTCTATTTGCTCTTGCTCTTTCCAGTCTTGCCCTCTTCGGCCAAGGCACTACATCACGATTGACTGGCACAGTAACGGATGCTTCCGGCTCCCCTGTCCCTGGAGTTGCGGTGAAGTTGACCAACGAAGGGACTGCCCAATCGTTTAACACCAGCACGGGCGAAAATGGCGCCTTCTTCTTTGAAGCCCTGCAGGTAGGCAATTACTCTGCTGCCATAGAAGCAAGTGGCTTCAAGAAATTTCTTGCTAAGGGCAATGTTGTCAATATCGGACAGCCCACCACACTGAACATCCGGTTGGAAGTGGGCACACTGGCGGAAAGCATTGAGGTTTCAGGTGCCTATGAACAGGTGCAGACTTCGACCTCAGGCAATATTGGCAATGTCTTTACCGAAAAAGTGATTCAGGAACTGCCCATCGTCGGAACACGTGGCCGCAATCCGCTCGACCTTGTTTTGAGGCAGCCAGGCGTGGTGAGCGGGGCCAACACTGGGGGTGGCGTGCACGTCAATGGAGCTCGCGACCGTGCGGTGAACTACACAATTGATGGTATCGATTCCAATGAGACATCCGCCGGAGGAAGCAATTTCTCTCCTACACGCACCAATCCGGATGCCTTGGCGGAATTCAAGGTGTTGACATCAAATGCAACTGCGGAATATGGCCGCAACTCGGGTGCTCAGGTTTCCATGGTGACTAAGAGCGGCACTAATGAGTTTCATGGGACAGGCTTCTACTTCTATCGCACGCCGCGCTTAAACGCCAACGAATGGGAGAGCAACATCAATGCGCTAGGCAAGCGCCAGTTTGTGCAGAACATTTATGGCGGTTCCATTGGCGGGCCGATCAAAAAGAACAAGCTGTTTTTCTTTGGTAATGTCCAAAGGCTATCGGCTCGCGAAAGCGCAGTGGTAAATCGCACTGTGTACACGCAGCAGGCTCGTCAAGGAATCTTCCGCTATGTGCGCGGTGGCAGAAATCAGCCGGCTGGTGTGCCGACTTCTTCAGTGGACGCGAGCGGCAACGTGTTGGCGGGTCTCAATATCGGGACGTACAACATTCTAACGAGCGACCCAGACCGGCTTGGAGCCGACCCACGCGTGAAGGGACTTGTCGATCCTACTCCGCTTCCCAATAACTATTTTGGCGGCGATGGATTGAATACAGCCTTCTTTACGTTTTCAGCTCTGCAGTTTGAAAAGCAGCAGGACAACGTGCTGAAGTTCGACTACATCCTGAACGACAAGAATACAATCTTTACCCGCATCTCCTGGGGTTACCAGAACACTTTGTGTGACCGCGTTAATGGTGGACAGCCGTTCTTTCCTGGTGGTGAGTGCCCCGTCAACACGAAGCGCGATCCGCAGAACTACGCATTCAATTGGCGCACCAATCCAACGTCGCGCATTACAAACGAAATGGTGTTTGGCAGGAATTACTTTGGCTTTGATTTTGCGAACCCACTACAAAACGTAGGTGAGATCAATTTGACCGGCGCGCCTGTTACCATTCCGCAGGACTTCGGTGTAGGCAATGCGCGCAAGCTCAATACCTGGCAGTTTGTTGACAACTTCTCCTACTTTGCCGGCGCACACTCGTTGAAATTCGGTTTGAACTTCCGGATTGCCTCGCACAACGATGTACGCGGTTCCATCGGCGGTGAGAACATCACGGCCAGTGCGAACTTCTCACGCACGATCAATTCCATTAATCCGACAACCTTCGCCTTACCCGCCGACATTCAACAAGCCAATGACCGGCCAAACCTTGAATCGAGCATCAATTATCTGCTCGGACGAATCGGATCGATCGGACGAGGTTTTTCCTCCTCACCATCGGGAGACCGCTTTGTGGCTGACCCTTACGACTACAAAGCACTGTTCAACGAGTATGACTTCTTCATGCAGGACACCTGGAAGATCTCGCGGCGCTTGACTGTCGATCTCGGATTGCGTCTTGAGCTCAAGCCGACACCTGGCTCTGACCCGAGTGGTCGCATCCGCCGCCCCGACCAAAACCTCGTGCTTGGCGCACCGCCGACCAGTGTCGCGAAGTGGGAAATCGGCAACCTCTATCGCAGCGACCGCAACAACTGGGCACCCAGCGTCGGTGTCGCCTACGATCCCTTCGGCAAAGGCAAGACAGCGATCCGGGCCAACTACCGCATCGCTTATGACCGCCTAAATACCTTCGTGCTGAGTTCCAGCGTCTTCCAGAATCTACCGGGACAGGTGCAGGGTTTGCGCACAGAAGCCTTCGGCCAGGCAGGTGGACGCCTGCGCAACTTGCAGAACATCGCTCCGCCCAACGTGAATCCGTTGACGCTCGCTCAACCCTCTGCATATGGCGCTCAAAACATCACTGTAGTGGACCCGAACTTCGAAACGCCAACGACGCACATGTGGAGCTTCGGCGTACAACAGCAGGTAGCCCGCAACACGGTTGTCGAAGTGAACTACATTGGACGCCGCGCGCACAACCTCTTTGGTGCCTATAACGCGAATCAAGTGGATATCACGCGCAACGGTTTTCTCAACGCCTATAACGTCGCCTCCGCTGGCGGCGAGAGCCCGCTTATCAACCAGATCTTTGCCAATGACCCGCGGCGTGGAGCAACGCAAACGGGTAGCGCCTTCATGCGCTCGCAGTATGCTGCCGACATCCGTGGCAACTCGGTAGCGATCATTGCCCAAGACCTCTCCCGCCGTCTGGTGGGCGGAGTGCCGCTTGCGCAATCGGCAGGCCTCGGGGCGAACTTCTTCATTCCCTATCCTCAGTTTGCCAATGGTGTGAACGTCATCGACTCAAATGACTTCTCGACCTATCACGGCCTTCAGATGCAGGTGGATCGCCGCATGGCCGGTGGCCTGACGGCGCAGCTCAGCTACACTTGGGCCAAGTCGCTCGACACGCGCAGCTTTGACCCGGCTTTCACTGTGGTCGGAACTGGAGTGAACCAGAGTGGCTCGTCGACACCCTTTGACATCAACAATCGCCGCGGCAATTAC
>JBKJUN010000347.1:0-1820 GCA_046590555.1 Bryobacter sp.
GCAGCTTTCGTTTCGCGGTCCAATGTGCGAAGCATGCCGTCCTTGCCTACCGTTACAACAAGCTTCACATCACGGCCCTTGATGTTGGCTTGAAAGATGGGGCTCACTTGGGTGAGATCCCAATCATGTGAATCACTGGTAACCATTTGCTTGAACCAGCGCAGTTCACCCGTGCGAACATCGAGAGCCACGATGGAATTGGTGTAGAGATTGTTGCCCGGCCGTAAATGGGCTGGCAGATCGGGGGCTGGGTTGGTGACTGCGACGAAGAGTTCGGCTTTTTCGACATCGAGGGAAAAGGGGGTCCAGACAGCCCCACCACCCAAGTGAATTTTCTTTGGGTTTTTCCAGGTCTCCGAGCCCGGCTCACCCGCGCCCGGCACGGTTCGGAAGCGCCACAGCGGTTCGCCGTCACTCAAGCGAAATGCGCCAACCCAACCGGAGATGCCGTTTTCGCCGCCCGCAGGGCCAATGAGAATTTTGTCCTCAAAGATCAGTGGTGCCATGGTGAAGGCTTCGCCGATGGTGGTGTCGGCGACTCGCCTGGCCCAGATCAGTTCGCCCGTTGCGCTATTCAATGCCAGCAAATATCCATCGGATGTCCCTCTTACCAGATAGCCATCCTTGAGGGCAGCTCCCCGGTTGTTGAGCCAGCTTTCCTTTGCTTTTGGAACCCATTCGTGTTTCCACAAGAGCGTGCAATCCTGGGCATCGATCACTGCCGTGGTTCGTACGCCAGTGAGGTACATCCGGCCGTTATAAACCAGCGGACCTGTCTGGAAATTATTGTGCTCGCCAAGTTGGAAGACGCAGGCTACACGCAATTTAGATGCATTTTCAGGGGTAATCTCTGAAGCAGGCGAGTATCTGGAACCTGTGTAATCATGCGTGTGGTAGAGCCAGTCGGCCTTGGAAGTGTAAGCCGCGTTTAGTTCACGCTGCGTCGGGCCGCTCTGAACGGGAACAGCACTATTGGCACCTTGAATTATTTGCGGTGGTGGTGGAGCTGCGCGCAACTCGCTTCCTGTCGAGGCGGCAATGTTTTTCTCAAGCAATGCGGGAGTGCCAGGCTTTAAAGCTGTATCGCCTGGGGCCTGGCCATTGCGTTCGAGAAGATAAGCCGTTATGTCCACATAAGTTTGGAGCGGCAAAGTGCCGCCGGCCTGAGGGGGCATTTGAGAAGCCGCTTGATACAGTGACTGCACTGATCTTGACCCCCACTTTTCGAGAAAGGAAGCACCGATCAATGGAGGTGCGCCACCCTTGGTCAGTTCGAGGCCATGGCATGCCGCACAAGTACTTACATACAGTTCGGCGCCGCGCCGGGCTTGTTCTAGAGTAAATGGGCCCGTTGTTTGCTGAGCCTTCAAATTGGAAGGGAGCAAGCCCAGGCTCGCAAAGATGCACAAGACCCAAACGAAACGGCTAGCGGTCATAACAGGTAACCTCGCTTCAGTGGCAGCAATTTTGCCGTCATTAGTCTATAACAATCAGGATTTGCCTATTGTTGCCGCAATTTGTCAGGCGGTTGATGCGCTCTTATTTGCGGATCAGGTGTAGGTTGAACCAGCGGACCATTTCGGCCAGATAGTCTGGCGGGTTGGTGGCTCCAGGGAAGGTGGGGCCGTGGGCGGCTCCGGCAATGCGAAGGAACTTGACCGCGATGCCGGCTGCTTTGAGTTTGGCTTCCATCTCTTCGCTTTGGCTGATGTTGACGGCTTCGTCTTTGTCACCGTGCATGAGGAGGAAGGGCGGGTCGTCGGGGGTGACGTGGCTGATGGGCGAGGCTTCTACGTGGGTGCGGTATTCGATTGTGTCTT
>JBKJUN010000478.1:0-1523 GCA_046590555.1 Bryobacter sp.
AGAAAGACCGCATTCTATGAGTGGCTCAAAACTGTCAGTTACTGGATAGGGCTTTAGGCAGTGGCAGGTACATTTCGAACTACCGTCGATATTGCGTGGCCTTATCTACGGCGGTACAAGAAAGGGATTGTAAGTGGACTTGCTTGCCTGGCAGGTAAAGTAATCTTCGCCACGGTGAATCCGTTGATTTTACGCGACGGCTTTGATGCCCTGCTGGCTGGATTTGCGCCGGACAAGTTATGGAAGTTTGCAGCCATGCTGCTGCTCTTTGGAAGCCTGAGGGGAATTCTGCAGTTTTATATGCGCCTGATCCTGGTGGGGATCTCCCGGGATGTCGAATTCGACATGAGGAACGATATATTCGGCCACATGGTGAGGTTGAGCGGAGATTTTTACCAGAAGATGCGCACGGGCGACATCATGGCCCGAGCTACGAATGACTTGAACCAGGTGAGGATGATGCTGGGGCCAGCGGTGATGTATTGGCTGGAAACCACGCTCACTACAATTTTAGCGATTAGTGTGATGGCCAGCGTGGATTGGCAAATGACGTTGATAGCGCTGATCCCTGCGCCGCTGATCAGTTTGGTGGTGGTTTACTTTGGGCAGAAGATTCATAAACGGTTTGAGAAGATTCAGGGACAATTTAGCGATATTTCGAGCCGGGTACAAGAGAATCTGAACGGTGCACGAATCGTCAGGGCTTATGCTCAGGAAGATGCGGAACTCAGGAAGTTTGAGGTTCTGAATCAAAGCTACATACAATCAAATTTGGGTTTGGCCAGGGACACTGGAGTGTTTTATCCACTATTGCAGGCACTGGTGGGATGTACGTTTCTTCTGGTGATGTGGGCAGGGGGCTGGAGGCTGTCGACGGGTAAGATTTCGCTTGGTTCGTTTGTGATGTTTCAGACCTACATGGGGATGTTGATCTGGCCGATGATCGCGTTTGGATGGGTAGTGAATCTGACGCAGAGGGGGACTGCCAGTTTGAAGCGCATTCGAGAAATTCTCGATGCTGTGCCAAGTATTTCGGCCCCTCAAACACCAACCGTAATCCAGGATGTGCGAGGAGAACTTGTCTTCGAGAACGTGTCGGTGCGCTTTGGAGAGGTGGTGGCGCTGGACGGGATCAACCTGAAAATTGGGGCAGGGCAAACGGTGGCAATTGTTGGCAAGACTGGTTCTGGAAAGTCGACGTTGTTGAACCTGGTGCCGAGGATGCTGGACCCGACTGGTGGCCGGGTGTTGCTGGATGGAGTGGATCTGCGATCTCTCGATCCGCTGGCGTTGCGCAAGTGTATCGGATTTGTGCCGCAAGAGACGTTTCTGTTCAGCACCACGCTTGAAGAGAATATTGCGTTGGGAGTGCCGGATGCCACCAGAGCTCAGGTTGAAGCGGCAGCACAGAAAAGCGGATTGAGCGAGGACATTGCGAATTTTCCGGATGGGTACGGCACGATGATTGGGGAACGCGGGATTACGTTGTCTGGAGGCCAGAAGCAACGAACGGCAATTGCCAG
>JBKJUN010000491.1:0-9043 GCA_046590555.1 Bryobacter sp.
GCCTGTAGGCGACACACTCCATCGAAGCGAATCGGCCAGTTCTCGCATTGGCTCGACAGCAAGCCGCATTCGCCTTAGAATCTCGATGCCAGTGCAGTCTTCCGCAAGGAGGCTTCGCAGCACTGCGATCAACACTTCAGTGCTGTGGTCTGGCAGAAGCCGCTCGGTGATCACAGCCAATGTATCGGACAATCCGCGCAATGACCGGGAATCCAGTTGCGCTTCGCCATCGAGTTCACGACAAGCCTGCCCCAAGACCCAAAGGCTCGCAATCAGATTGCCGCTATCGACGGTCGACACATACTTCGGAAGCAGTGGTGCCAAAGTACGAGTGTTGTACCAGTTGAGAAAGTGCCCCTCGCAGGTCTCAAGCCTCGCCAAGGTTTCCATAGTCGCGGTGCATCTTTCGACCATTGGTTCCAGGGTTAAGAAGCCGAAATCACGTGCCGACAGTGCCGAGACCAGCCACAGGCCGATATTCGTTGGCGAAGTGCGCTCTGCTACCTCTACACGCAAAGCTTCTTGAGAATTATCCGGAGGAAGCCAGTTCTGTTCCTTCGTCACAAGGTCGTCAAAATATCGCCACGTCTGGCGCGCAATGCGACGCAGAAAGAGCTGGTCGTTGATCCCGATGACCTCTGCTTTCCGCAACGACCTGCGCTGAAGCCGGATCCAGTGCTGCAGCATTGGCGCAAATAGCCAAAGCACCAAGAAAGAAGCCCATGGCAGTCTCCATAAAATACCGAGAATTTCGAGCCAAAGCATGAACACGGCCGTAATGGCGGAAATCAGAAAGAAGTGGGCACGAAATGGATCGAGATGTAATCTCGATACCTCTTGTGAGACTTCCGCAGTCTGCCACTCCAATAAATGAAGATGGCTGACGCGGAGCCGGTAAAACACTCGCCCTATCGCATCCATGGTGAGATAAGACTGATGGGGCAGAAACGCTACCTTTACGACAGCTCGATTCAAATCGCTATTCGCCTCGCGCCAGCTCTGCGAATCACCCCGCCATCGTGCAACCATTCGATCAAGAATTTGAAAAAACAGCGGCAGCACCAGGGATAACGCCACCAAAGCGCTGGCAACAACAGGCACAACATGAAATGTCCAGCTGGTCACCAGCAGTAACAACGACGCAACCGCTACCAGACTGCGGCGCAGGTTATCGAAGATCTTCCATCGGTTGATTATGGAAAGTGGGTTCGGCTCGTAGGTGCCACTCGCCGATGCCGGAACCCGTCCAAAAATCCACGATGCGATTTGCCAATCGCCGCGAATCCAGCGATGCTGCCGTTTACCATAGCTGGTGTAGTCGTTTGGAAACTGTTCGAATAACTCGATGTCGGTGGCCAATCCGACGCCCACATAGGATCCCTCAATCAGATCATGGCTCAAGAGTCGCTGTTCAGGAAAACGCTTATTGAGAATCGCATGGAATGCACGTACATCGTAGATGGCCTTGCCGTGGTAGATCGCCTCTCCAAAAAGATCCTGGTACACGTCGGAAACAGCCTGGCTGTAAGGGTCTGTACCACGGGCATCGGTAAAGAGCCTTGTGAAACGGGTTGCAGTGGCCGAAGGCAGGGTGATGCTCACTCGCGGTTGAATAATAGTGTAGCCGCGAGCACGATTTCGCTTGTCAGGCTTGAGCTCAATCCGGTTCAATGGATGGGAAATGGTTTCAATCAGCTTCAGCGCCGCGTCATGAGGCAACATCGTATCGGCATCCAGGGTAATGGCATACCGAATACCTTCGGGTAGCGATCCGATTCTCAGAAAATTCGGATGCTGGCCACCATTGAGCAGACTATTCAGTTCTTCAAGCTTCCCTCTTTTGCGTTCCCAGCCGATCCAACGTTCTTCCGTCGCACACCAGTCCCGGGTGCGATGGAATAGCAAGAAGCGGCCGTCACCGTGTCGCGAATTGAGCTGTTCGATCCCCTTCATCGCCAGCCCAAGAAGATTGTCGTCTTCTGGCATTTCACGCTCGGCGGCGTCTGTGTAATCAGACAGAAGCGAGAACCAGACATTCGCGCTTGGATTGGCGAAATACCGAACCTCAAGTTTTTCAATCTCTCCGCTAATCGACTCAGGAGTGAGAAGCATCATCGGAACAACCACCAGCGTGCGGCACTCGTCCGGGATGCCTTCCTCAAAAGACATCTTTGGCAGCACACGCGGTGGGAGCACTTTCGCCAAAGCCATATGCAACAGATATGTAGCTACTTCGCTGGACGGAAAGAGAGCCAGCCCGCCCAGAACCAAGAGCAGGAATCGCGATTCCAATCCTGCGGAGTAGGCGGCGTATCCAAAACTCGCAGAGAGTGTTACGGTGATCGAGGCCAATCCCGCCAGATAGACAAAGGTAGGATGCCGGAGCAACAGCCGTTGCCGCCGCTCGCGAAGTGGAATGCGGCACCCCAGACGCATCTCCAGTTGCGAAAGTCCTTCATCCAGCAGGTAATATGAAACACAGTGCTCCCGGCTCCCGGCAGCGCCTGTCTGCGCCAGCTCAATCGCAAGCTGAGCTACCTCGGATTCGGATTTCTTCGAATAGCGCGCGGATGCTTCCACTTGCCGCCTGGCTCGATCTCGAGTCGCGAAATCGCTACTGGCATGGATCCCCGCAGGATCCTGGCGAAGAATCAACTCCATGCGGCTTACCGCTTCCACCAGCTTTGGATATTGCAGTTCCGACAACTGACGGAGGCTTCCAACGGCGGCAGCGATCAACATCAGATCATTGGCTTCCTCAGCTTGCTCGCTCCTGATAATGTCCACCAGTTTCTGACCGGTCTTATCCTGAATCCAGTGCTGAATGGGCGCAAGCGTCGACTCTTCCTGATGGAGTTGTTCGCCAAGCCTTTCAATGAAATGTGGTGTCAGTTGGTAACCGCGGCGATCCAACTCACTCAACATCTCCGAAAATAGTTCTGGTGCCCGCTGGGCTGCATTGAGAAATCGATCGGCCCAAAAGTCGGCAAGCTCTTTTTCATGCTGCCTTAGACTGGCTAATGTCGAAAGCCGTCTCAGGCGTTCAAGCAGAACCAGTCGCAACATCAGTGGAAACACCCACAGTTCTGCGATGGTCAGCGGAGACTCGCGCTGGTAAGCATTGAGAAAACTGATGATGCTTTCGGCTCCCAGGCGATGACCTGTGCCGTCGATCAGTTCGACAGCCAGATGATAAATCCGTATGCGCACCGAACAACGCCGGTCTTTGAGCACCGGCAGAATTTTGTTGTGATTGTCTGGAAGGTTATGCCGGATATCCGCAATATTGGAGCGGATCAAATAAGCGTTATCAAGCAGCCATTCTGCTTCATGCGTGATGCCATACTCTAGCCGAACCGCTTCAGCCAGATCAGCTCTTGCCCGCTCAATATTGATCTCGCAGCCACGAAGAATCGGCAGGAGTGAGCGCGATCGAGTTGACGTTTCAGTAGCATGAGTTGTGGCTAACGCTATTGCACAGTCCGGCAAACTACCAGTCGTAAAGGGCTCTCGCCGCTGCGCTTCACCATTCTTCGCTGCTTCAAGACCTGGCCCCGGACGGATCGCAAATACAGAGGCTTGTCCTATGCGCCTCAGCGCTGCAATCACCTCGGGTGCCTCGACTTCATTTGCCTGTACAACAACAAGACTTTCCCCGGGTAGAACAAATCCTCGATAGCTGCGCAGAACTCGACTGCGCATTCCCAATCCCATCCATAAAGTTACATGCCAAACCGTCAGGAAAGTTAGCATCATCGAGAGAGCGTTAGCCCAGAGATCCAAATGGGCCGCCAAACCGACAATTCCAGCGACGACTAGACACCCAAAGGCAAAAGCGCTTCTCTCGAGCGGGCCGTATCCATTATGAGAGAACTTAAAGACGTCTTCTGAGGAGCGATGGATCACCCCTGAGCATCGAAACCCAGATCTACGGGCTTCCGTAAGAGCTTCATCGCCATGCTCCATACTGCGATAAAAACCAAATACGGACCTAAATCCCAACGATTTTAAGACGATTTTGGCTGGTGAAATCACAGCTTCACATTACCAGTTTCCGGCCCGGGGAAAGAATTAAAGCGAACGTCCAATGTAAACTCCTGTTGCCCTACCGCCTATTACCGAAACAAGTTCGGAGAATGGTTCAGTGGGGTTTCAGAGGATTGCTTTGCGGCCTTGCACCAACTGCAGGACAAGAACAACAAGCGCCACAACTAGCAACACATGAATCATTCCGCCAATCGTGTAGGAACTTACCAACCCAAGCGCCCACAACACTAACAACACTACAAAAATGGTCCAAAGCATGACTTTGACCTCCTTTTGAATTTCTTTTCGCCTTTAGTGATGCACGCGGAGCGCCAAACTTACTGAGTCGTAAAGCGTAGTTTAGATTGAACGCGTAATGGCACTTTCGAAAGAGCCGATTTACAGAAACAAAGGCACTTATGGTGCCATCGCTATTAATGGTGATTGGAAATTCAGCCGCAGGCGCGATTGCATCACTTCGTATGAGAAATGTACTTGACACCAGAAATGACCATATGACCATATGTGGTCAATAGCTATTGATCAAATTTCTCGAATTCTACGATCAAGACCATCTTGCGTTACAAATTTAAATACCCAAGCTGCCCATTCCCATCGCCAAATTTCTCCACGGGAACACCCATGCGGTCCAGCATCGCGACAAACAGATTCGCCATCGGCGTTTCGTTCGGGTGGCGGACATACCGGCCAGGTTTCAGAGTCCCGCACCCGCGTCCTGCCAGGACAATGGGCAGGTTCGCATGGTCGTGCGCATTCCCGTCACTCAAGCCGCTGCCATAAGTCACCATCACATGGTCAAGCAACGTGCCGTCACCATCAGGAGTCGCTTTGAACTTCTTCACCAGATACGCAAACTGTTGCACGTGATAGCGGTTGATCTCGATAACTTTTGCAATCTTCTCAGCATCACCCTGATGATGCGTCAAGCCGTGATGCGCTTCAGGAATCCCGATCTCGGGATATGCCCTTGGGCTCTGCTCCAGTGCAAGCAGCAGCGTAGCAACTCTTGTGGCATCCATTTGAAATGCCAGCGTCAGAAGATCAATCATGATTCGTGCATGTTCGCCAAAATCAGAGGGCACACCGCCCTCGGGCGCTGCCATGTCTGGCCGATTCACAGGCTCGCGATTTCGCTCCTCTGCGTGGATCCGCCGCTCGACGTCTCTTATCGACTCAAGGTACTCATCCATCTTGCGTCGATCGGATCCACCCAGGTTGGAAGACAGCCTCCGGGCGTCACCCGTCACTACGTCGAGGATGCTTCGCTCATACTTGGCTTGCCGGGCCCGGCGCAACGGATCGGGGTCGACATCGGCGACTCCAAAGAGCCGCTCAAAAACTGCACGAGGACGGATCTCCACTGGATTTGGAGCGGCAGCCGTACGCCAGGAAATACTGTTGCTGTAGGCGCAGCTATAGCCGTTATCGCAACTGCCACCCTGCACCCCTTCCTCACAGCCCAACTCGAGTGACGCAAGTCTCGTCTTGCCCTGCAATTGTTTCGCAGCGATCTGGTCGACAGAAACTCCCGCCTGCAGATCGCGCCCATTCGTCTTCTTCGGATGCACGCAAGTAAGGTAATTCGCTCCAGCGCGACCGTGGTCGCCCGGCCCATCTCCATGCGCCCTTCCGCCATCTTGCGTTAACCCACCAAGGAAGAGCAGATCCTCTCGAAACGGCTCCAGCACAGACGTTACAGAAGGTAGCTTGCCGGGCAAGGGAGTCACGCCGGGCTTCTGATCCGCGATCCAATGCTCCATCATAATGCCGTTCGGGACATACAGGAAGGCCATCCGACACGGTGCCACAGTCGAACTCTTCAGGATGCCCGACGACATCGCATCCAGCAGTGGCAATGCCAGCGCTGTACCCGCTCCGCGCAACAATGTGCGCCGGTTCATTCTCTTACCTGGTTGCAATGCTCGCTCCTTGTCCTCGACCTCGCATTTGAAAGGGCTTGCTGTTGACTATCTCTTCTATCAACATTCCCATTCTGTATCCATTCGCAGCCAGATGCGAGGTGATCTGGTCGATCGTCGCACTGTCGCCGCTTTCCACTCCGCGTCCAAGAGCGTAAGTCATCAGCTTCTCGGTCAGCGTCCTGACAAAGATCGCGGATTGACTGCGCAGCGACTGCCGCAATTCCTCAGGCCCGTTAAACCTTGCCCCTCCAGGAAAGATCCCGGAACTGTCCACAGGGAAGACACCATCCTTGTCTCGCCACTCACCCACTGCATCAAAATTCTCAAGGCCAAACCCAATGGGATCCATCGCGTCATGACAGACAGCGCAACTCGGATTCGCGCGGTGTTGTTCCAGGCGGGTTCGCAATGATGCGTCTTTCCCGAGATTGGTTTCGACCAGGGCCGGGATGTCAGGAGGCGGTGGCGGGGGTGGAGCACCCAACAAATTCTCCAATACCCAACGCCCGCGCAACACAGGAGAAGTTCTGGTCGCGTAAGACGACAGCGACAACACCGACCCATGAGTTACCACGCCCCCGCGTCTGCCTCCGGGCAAGGCCACCCGCTCAAATCGCTCTCCATTCACAGTACCTATCCCGTAATGCCTCGCAAGCGCACCATTGAGGTATGTGAAGCGCCCGTCCAGAAAATCGATGACACTGCGATCCTCTCGAAGTATCGCTTTGGCAAACAGAATCGTCTCCTGACGCATTGCCTCCAGCAACTCGTCGTCTACGCGTGGGAAGCGCTTCGGGTCTGGCTTGCGCCGATCCATCAACCTGAGCCCAAGCCACTGTCCGGCAAAGTTCTCGACCAACGCATCGGACTTAGGATCCTTCAGCATCCGCTTCACCTGCTCAGACAAAACCCCAGGCCGCTGCAATGTTCCGAGTTCTGCCGCCCGTAACAATTCCTCATCGGGCATGCTGCTCCACAAGAAATACGACAGCCTCGAAGCAAGATCAAAGTCACTCAAGAGCTCCGGTCGCGTGCTCGCAGGCTCAGGTCGAAACAAAAAGTGCGGCGATAGCAAAACCGCCTGCAAAGCAACACGGATGCTCTCCTCAAACGAATCTCCTTCGTTGCGCACCATCGCCGCAAGGCCGGTCAACACGCTCAACTCTTGCGGCGTCACACTGCGCCGGTAAGCCCGCCTCGCAACCGAACCTAAGATCCGTTCGGCACAAGCTTCGGTCTTTTCCTGACACACGAAAAGACGGCGATAGCTCTCAGGCTTTTCTGCTGCCGCAGCAAAGGGCCCAACTACATCCACGTAATCAATAAAGAGCTTGCGACGACCGTCCAAATTCATATTCTCGAGCGGATCCTCAAGCGAAGCAAAGGCCGGAAATGAAGCCCTGAAGCGATGCTCTCCTGCCTTTACCTTCACACGGGCAACACTCTCGCCGTGCGCGTACTGGTAGTCGACATTGCCAACCACCGTCTCCGTCAGCACGGTCTCGTCATCGAGCGTCATCACCATCTCCACTGGTGGATAGTCGGTACGATCCAGCTCAGAAAGCTCAGCTTTTTCTGCAGCATTCAATCCAAACTTGCGCATCAATTCTTTGCGCCGGGCCCCACCATTCATGCGCGACCGATAATTTGCGACACGCATCCTTAGTTCATATTCCCCGCTCACAGGAAAGCGAAAACTGCCATAGATCGCGCCACGGTTGGAAAACGGCAAGGCGCCCTGCGTTGGATCGTCCTGCGACTTCTTCGTCATAAAGCGAAGCAGCTTGGTCGGCTTGGGCAGTGTCTTCTCGCCATAGACTGTAATCATAGATAGCTGCCGCGCCGCTGCAATGTACTTCTCCATCAGGAGCGGCGAAACCGACAAGACATCGCCGATCGTGTCAAAGCCATAGCCCGCGTCGTCCAACGGAAATTCATCGGCAGGCCTCACTGCCACACCCAGAAGATCGCGCATGGTGTTGTTGTATTCCGCCCGGTTCAACCGTCTTGAAGTTACTCGGCCCGGCTCCTGTCCCGCCCGCTTCAAACCCTGCGTCGACTCAATCCAACCAGACACTTCCGCCACTTCGTCTCTGGTCGGCTGAGGAGCCCCAAGTGGAGGCATGCGGCCCGTCCGCACTTTATCCAGGACCTTCTCCCACACCTCTCCACCAAAAGACAAGTCACTCAAGCTGAGCCCGCCGGCCTTGGCACGCGCACTGTGACAGCTCACGCAGTTCTTCTCGAAAAACGGCACAACCAGGTTTTTAGAATCCTGCGCATGCATGCTCAGGCAAGCCAAAAACGCAATCGGAATCGCAATTGACTTTGATCGAAAAATAGAAGAGTCCTCGCGATTAAGCTAACACAGCGCACAACCCGGTACAGTGATACCCTCATGGAATCAGGTGTCCAAGAACGCCCAAGGAGTTTCATTCCCGTGAAGTGGTTTGACTATAAAGCCCCAACTACGCTCGCTGGCACGCTCGCCGATCTCGACGGCCACCCAGGCGCGTACCTGCTTGCCGGAGGCACCGACCTCCTCGTCCAGCTTCGCGCTGGCCGCAAAGAAACTGACCTCGTCGTCGACATCAAACATGTCCCTGAATTGAACGAGATCTCGTTCAATTCAGGGACCGGCCTCACCCTCGGCGCTGCCGTCTGTTGCGGTGCCATCCACGAGCATCCCGATGTAAAGAATCACTATCCGTCGCTCGCCGAAATCACTTCCATCATTGGTGGCACCCAGATTCAAGGCCGCGCCACTCTTGGCGGCAACCTTTGCAACGCCGCGCCCAGTGCGGATTCCGTACCGCTGCTGATCGCTCTCGGCGCCAAGTGTCGCGTTGCCAGCGCAAACGGCGAACGCGAAATTGCTGTCGAAGACTTCTGCATCGCTCCAGGCAAGAACGCACTCAATCCCGGCGAAATCCTGGTCGCACTGCATTTCCCCGCCCCCAGAAAATCTTCAGGTGCCCACTATCTGCGCTTTATCCCACGCAATGAAATGGATATTGCTGTTGCTGGTGTCGGCGTAAGTGTAGTGCTCACCAACGGCACCTTCACCGAAGCCC
>JBKJUN010000514.1:0-4977 GCA_046590555.1 Bryobacter sp.
TGGGACAGCAACTTTTTGGATTTTAACGTGTTCTTTACCGTATAAGACGGCAGCGAGCATTTCAGGCTTCACAGCGTTTATCTATTGATATCCCATTCTTTATGCTTGCTGAGGCAGTATTACTATTTTCAATGATTTTTCATCTGGATGGGTGGCCAAATTCACCCCCGCCATAATCTCCGTCAGTGGAAAGCTGTGCGTCACCAAATCTCCAACTGGAATTTCCATCGAAAATACTAGCCTAGCTGATTCTACCTGCAAATCAACATCAGCTGAATATGCTCCCATCAGCATGCGTTCATCCTTACAGATGTCAGCACCTGAGATCTCGATTCGTTCTTTATCCGATGTTTGCGCAAACAATACAATTCTCGCACCAGGCCGGCTCGCCTGTATCGCCTGCTCAACAATCCCGGGCGCACTCGCAGCGACAAAAACCACATCTGCCCCACGCCCTTCGGTCCGCGCCCGTGCCTCAGCACCCAAATCCTCACTCAACGGATTCAACGACCGCGCCGCTCCAAATCGTCGCGATTGTTCTCGACGCGTCTCCATCGTGTCCGTAGTCAAGGTCTCAATCCCGCGATGCTTCAGCAGCATCGTAAAGATCAATCCAATCGGCCCCTGCCCAAGCACCAGCGCCAAATCCCCTGCCTTCACTCCAGACTGCTCCACACCCTTCAGACATGTATTCACCGGCTCGACAAAACTCGCCTGCTCAAACGAAACCCCAGCCGGAATCTTCTCCACTCCATGCTCAACAATCCACGGCATCACCCGCGCATACTGCGCATAGCCTCCACCCGCCGCCTCAAATCCAGCCGTGATCCCCACCTTCTTATAGACGGCGCACTGCGCATACAATTTCCGCGCGCAATAAAAACATTTCTTGCAAGGAATGTGGTGGAATCCAATCACCGCATCCCCCACGGCAAACTTCGTTACACCCTCACCAACGGCCGCTACAATTCCGGCCGTCTCATGCCCAAACACACGAGGTGGCTCAAGCAACCCATACTCAATCTTCTTCAAATCCGTATGGCAAATTCCGCACGCCTCCACCCGAATCAGAATCTCTCCTGCCCCAATTTCGGGAACAGGCAACTCTTCAATTTCAACTCTCTGCTTGCCGCGATAAACGGCAGCTCTCATGCTCTTAGGCAGTTCCAGCGACGGATGATTCAAACGCTTCTCCAAGTTGTTGCACGGCCAGTGTCGCTTGACGCTTCAGCCGCAATAAATCAGCTATCTTCATGATGCCAGCAAATGCAATCCGGGCGGTTTGAAATCGACCCGTTTCGTCCCGGTAAAGATTAAAATCCAGCGGTAAATCTTCACCTGCCAAATCACTCACGGCCTTGATGCAGGCAAACTCGATCCCATACGCCTCACACCCATACGCAATCGCTGCCGCCTCCATATCTACAATCTCTGCCCCATCCTCAAACAACCGCTTCTTGTCACGAGCCGTCACCGCCACCCGGTCCTGACTCCGCAAAACAGCCGTCAACCCAACCAAAGCCTTCGGCTCAAATGTCCCCAGCGGCGATTCAATCCGGCTCACCACCCGCACATCCCCAATCACCAGGCCAGGATCCAAAGCCCCGCAAGTCCCAGCAGAAATTACCAACCGCGGACTCTCAGCAGCAACAGCCAAATCAAGCGCCGCCCGCGCAGCACGAAACCCAGGTCCACACTCAACCACCCGATACCCGCCCGGAATCGCCCGCGCCTCCATCCCCATCGCGCAAATCACCAACACATCCTTCATCTTCGCCTCCTAAACCACTCCACCGCGCGCCCCAAAGCAGCATCCACAGCCACAGGCCGGTATCCAAGCTCTCGCTCGGCCTTCGCCTGGCTCACCCACATCTTGATATGCGCATACCTCACCCCGTCGAGCGCAATCCCCGGATGCTTCCCCGACAACCCAGCCCACCAAGTCGAACAATAAGCCGCCGCATAAGCAATCGCATAAGGGATCTCCACCGTAGGCGCCTTCAGCCCACTCACGGCTGCCAACCGGTCCAGCATCTGCTTGAGCGTCAGATTCTCACTCCCCAAAATGTACCGCTCCCCAACCCTTCCCTTCTCTGCCGCCAGCAAATGCCCCTCCGCCACATCCACCACATCCACGTAATTCAAACCAGTATCGATATAGGCCGGAATCCGCCCCTCAAGAAAATCAACAATCACTTTCCCCGTCGGCGTCGGCTTGAAATCATGATCCCCAACAGGCGTCGTCGGGTTCACCACAACCACCGGCACCCCGTCCCTGGCCGCCTCCAGCGCCACCCGCTCGGCCAGATACTTAGACCTCTTATAGTGTCCTTTCATATCCTCCACTCCAACAGGCGAATCCTCATCCGCCACCAGCCCCTTCCGCATCCCAACCGCACCAACAGTCGAACAATAAACCACCCTCTCCACGCCAGCCGCCTTAGCCGCTCCCATCACATTCCGGGTACCCTCGACATTGGACGCATACATCTCCTCCTCGTTTGCCACCCAAAGCCGGTAATCCGCCGCCACATGAAACACATGGCTGCACCCCTCCATCGCGCGATCCAGAGACCCACGATCCCGCAAATCCCCCCGCACCGTCTCGACATCCAACTCTGCGACAACACTAGAACGCGACAAAGCGCGGACTTCAACTCCGCGCTCTTTCAACTTCCGTGCCACGTGCCACCCTACAAACCCGGTAGCACCTGTAACCAGGGCTCGCTTCATTGCCGCATGGCAAAGCTCACTTTGCCTCTTTCCCGCGATTCAGATACATTGCGATCGCCATCATCGGAAAGGCGTTTCGATACATGTGATAAGTCAGATAGAAAACCTTCGGGAACCCTGTGCCAGTCGCCAGTTCTTCATCCCAGCTCCCGTCCTCGCGCTGTGTCTCGATCAGTTGTTCCACACCCTTGCGAACGCTCTCGCTCGTATGGTCTCCACCAGCCAGCAAACCCATCACCGCCCAAGCCGTCTGGCTCGCCGTAGAAGGCCCGTTCACATAAGTATGTTTGTCATAGCTCAGACACGATTCGCCCCACCCGCCATCAGCATTCTGATTCGACCGTAGCCATTCCCCGGCCCGCAAAACATAAACTTCGCGATCGCTAATCCCAGCTTGCCGCAATCCCTTCAAGGCCAAAAACGTCCCATAGATGTAGTTCACGCCCCAACGTCCGTACCACGATCCATCCGCTTCTTGAGAATCAATCAAATACTGGATCCCGCGCCCCATCGCCGGGTCATTGGCGCCAATCCCGTACCGCGCCAGGGCATCAATCACTCGTCCTGTAATATCAGGGCACGACGGATCCAGCATCGCATTGTGATCCGCAAACGGCACATCGCTCAGAAATTCCCATTTGTTATCGACGTCAAACGCTGCCCAGCCGCCATCCTTGCCCTGCATCCCGATCAGCCAGTTCACCGCACGGCGAGCCGCAGCCTCCTGTCCAGTCAGGTTCGTTGCCTTGGCCTTATCCAGACCAATCAGCACCATCGCCGTATCGTCGATATCCGGATAAAACTCATTCGCAAATTCGAAGTACCAACCCGACGGCTCAAGCTTGGGCCGCTTCACAGCCCAGTCACCCTTGCGCCGGCATTCCTTGGTCAGTAACCAGTCCGCACATCGGCTAAGTGCCTGCTGCACATCCAGATTCGCCGGAGTCGCCTCTACCTCAGCCAGTGCATAAGCCGCAATTGCCGTATCCCACACTACAGAAAAACAGGGTTGAAAATAGAATCCCTTGGCTTCGTCATCCACCATCAAATCTTCAAAATGCTTCAGCGCGTCCACCCGGCGCGGATCATCCTTGGCATATCCAAGTACATCCATCGCCATCACCGAATACATCATCGGGGGATAGATGGCTGCCAGTCCGTCGGAATACTGCAACCGCTCCAACATCCACTTCTCGCACTTCTCAATCGACATCGGCCTCAACAGCGATTTCAGCGGAGACTTCTCATAAATCTTCAACACCGAATCCGCCGTGTAGAAAAAGTTCTTGAAGCTCCAGAATTCATCCGCTGGCCGGAAGTCAAAACTCACTCCAGGCTCTTCGATTTCCTTCAGATCAAATCCAAGCGGCACCGGGCATCGCTCATCCGAAGAAACAATAATCGAGAGCGGAATCACAATAGCTCGCGACCAGCTCGACATCTCGTAAATGAAGTTCCCGAGTAACATCATTTCCGGCGGCACGCTCGGCACGCAGTCTTTCGGATACAACCCAAACAGGCTCAAATTCAGCTTCGTATAGCTATTTGCCGCCTGGATCCCGCCAAGAGCAAGAATCTGATCCCGCAGCCGCACCATCCGTCCGTCGCTCGCGGCAATTCCTGCCACCTTCAGTGAGAAATAAGCCTTCACGCATGCCGAAATCTCCACCGGCCCCTGAGGATAGATATTGAAACCGCCTCCAGGCAATTGCCGCGCCAGAA
The DNA here is from genome assembly GCA_046590555.1 of Bryobacter sp. GTDB lineage: Bacteria > Acidobacteriota > Terriglobia > Bryobacterales > Bryobacteraceae > Bryobacter. The sequence goes on from JBKJUN010000514.1 coordinate 4,456, forward strand.
TCGATTCCACTGCGCGATCAATCGTCCTTCGCGTGGGAGGATTCCAGGTCCCCTTTTCCGCACGGTGCAACCACAGCTGGAACAGAATGTAATCCGACTCAAGCGTCGTATCCGCCGTCAGATCTTCCCACCAAAATCCCGCCTGGTGCTGCCGGCGCAGCATGAAATCAGACGCTTTCCGAACCGCCCCTACTGCCTTGGACGCTACTGGATCCGCATATTGCACTTGCGGACTCATCCGTTAGCGCTCACCGGCCTTAAGTTTGAAATCGTATGAAGCTCTGTCGGCAATGTAAATCGCACGTCTTCTTCCTTGATTTCCATCTCTTCCATATCTGCAAATCCATGCTCATCCCGCAAGAACGCCATCAACTCTTCCACCAGATTTTCAGGAGCACTCGCCCCAGCGGTGATCGATATTGTCTTTACGCCCACAAGCCATTCCGGTTTCACTTCCGAACAGTCATCCACCAAATACGACGGAACACCCGTCTTCTCGCAAACCTCAACCAGACGTCGAGA
>JBKJUN010000767.1:0-1820 GCA_046590555.1 Bryobacter sp.
AAGGCGCACACGAAATCACCGGCGGAGCCAACTCCTGGGCCGGCATGACTCTCGACGCCAAACGCGGCATCGTCTACGTCCCCACCGGCAGCGCCAGCTACGACTTCTACGGCTCAAACCGCATCGGCGACAACCTCTTCGCCAACTGCCTCCTCGCCTTGAGCGCCACAACCGGCGAGCGCAAATGGCACCACCAATTCGTCAGGCACGACGTCTGGGATCGAGATCTCCCCACAGCACCAGTCCTCGTCACACTCAAGCGCGACGGCAACCCAATCGACGCCGTAGCCCAAGCCACCAAGTCCGGCTTCGTCTTCGTCTTTGATCGCGACACAGGCAAGCCCCTCTTCGACATCGTAGAGCGCGACGTCCCTCCATCCGACATCCCAGGCGAACAACTAGCCAAGCGCCAGGGTCTGCCCGTAGCCCCCCCGCCCTTCGCCCGCCAGCAAGTCACCGAAGCCATCCTCTCCCAGCGCACCCCAGGCACTTTCGCCGCCGTCTCAGAGCAATTCGCCAAACTTAAAACCGGCCCGCAATTTACTCCGCCAACCATGGAAGGCACCCTCATCTTCCCCGGCTTCGACGGCGGCGCCGAATGGGGCGGGCAGGCCTTCGATCCAGAAACAGGCCTCTTCTACGTTAACGCCAACGAGATGGCCTGGGTCCTCCGCATCGTTCCCCGCCCCGGCGGCACTGCCGACGGCAAAGCTCTCTACTTAAAGAACTGCGCCAGTTGCCATCGCGCAGACCTAGCCGGCACCCCACCAGAATTCCCAACTCTAGTCAACATCGGCAAGAAACTCTCCACCGACGACCTCGGCACCATCATCCGCAACGGCTCCGGCCGCATGCCGGCCTACGTAAATCTAAGTCGCCTCGAACTGCGAGCCCTGGTCAACTACGTAGCTACCGGAGCCAATGAAAAAGTGGCCGCCACCAGCCAAACCCTCAACCCCCAACTCCCCTACACTATGGACGGCTATAACAAGTTCCTCGACCCCGACGGCTACCCCGCCATCTCTCCCCCCTGGGGCACGCTCTCCGCCATCGACCTCAACGCCGGCACCATCGCCTGGCAGATCCCCCTCGGCGAGCACCCCAATCTCAACCAGCCCGACACCGGCAGTGAGAACTACGGAGGCCCTATCGTCACGGCCTCAGGCCTCGTCTTCATCGCCGCCACAAACTTCGACAACAAACTCAGAGCATTCGACAAGAAGACCGGCAAACTCCTCTGGCAAACAGACCTTCCAGCCGCCGGCAACGCCACCCCCGAAGTCTACGAGTGGCAAGGCCGCCAATACATCGTCATCGCCTGCGGCGGCGGCAAGAGCGGCGCACCCTCTGGCTCCAAGTACTTAGCCTTCGCCCTACCGAAATAATGACGTTGTTGTAGCATTTGATTATGTCGTATCACACAAGCGTTCGCTGGCTCTTTTCGCTGGGCTTCCTCACGTTGGCACAGCTACTTCACGCAGCAGACCTCTCGAAGTTCAAGCGCATCGAGCCGCAATACATCGCAGCGCTAGCAGACCCCAAAGCCTCCTCCGGTAACAACGCGCAATCATGGGGCCTCTGGACCCTCGACCCAGGCCCGCGCGGCAGCAGGCTAGACCGCTACGAGCAATTAAAGGCCTCCGGCGGCGTGACATCAGCAGGGTGGAAATTCGACGCTACAGACTGGTGGCTCGAAGAACACGGCTTGATCATGGAGAAGCCCACCTTTCCCCTGCCCCCTGGCAAGTACGCAGTCACCGGGGACCGCACGGTAACGTCTGTATTGACAATTTTTCCAAAGGACAAGAACGGCAATCAAC
>JBKJUN010000869.1:0-8508 GCA_046590555.1 Bryobacter sp.
AAGACCGGCCTTAATCAGGCGCCGTTGCATGATCGAGACGTCTTTAGGCGATGCCGGGAGCACATTCCCAAACTTTTGAACCAACTCGTGGAAGACGAGACTTGGGTGCCTGGGGGCTACATCGGGGATGTCCATAGCGACGCCAGTTACGCGTTCGATCGCTTCTTTGGGTTGGACCCACATCCTCATGCCGACAACGGAGACGGCAATGGCGACGAGAATAAATATGGAAAAAGCCGTAAGAATCATGATCATGAGAGCACCTCGCTAAACTTCGATCTTTACGATCTGCTGCATTACCCAATAACCAATCAATTGGAGGGCAATTCCACCCGCCGCCATGTAGTTACCAATTTCGTCATTGAAGAAAAAGAGAACGTAGTCTCTGTTGCTAAAAAACATGAGGACGGCGACAACGATCGGTATGCTGCTGAGAGCAGTACCAGTCATCTTTCCGTGGGCCGAAATCGTCTTGATCTTGCCGCGCAACTTGAAGCGCTCGCGGATGATATAGGCGAGTTTGTCGAGAATTTCGGCGAGATTACCACCCGTTCTCTTCTGTAGAATTACAGCTGAGACGAAGAACTGGACGTCAAGAAGAGGGACCCTCTTGGCAAGCTTTTCGAGGGCAACATCGAGCGGAAGCCCGAGGTTGTGTTCCTCAAAGGCTCGCTTGAATTCGCTGGCCAGTGGTTCCTGGAATTCGCGGTGAATCATTTCAAGAGATACCGAGAAGGCCTGACCAGCTCGCATCGATCGCGAAACGAATTCGAGCGAATCAGGGAACAATTCCTCAAAGCGATGAATACGGGAGTTGCGCTTTCGGACTACAAAGAGAATCGGCATCAGGCCACAGAATGCGGCCGGGATCAAGCCGAGAATTCTGAACTTGGGCGGAAGGAAGAAATGAACGGCCAGATAGCCGATCAAGAAGCCGCCGAGACAGGCATGGACCAGACGTGCGACTCGCCATTTAAGTCCCGACTGTTCGAGGAGTGTCTTCAACCTGGGCTGGAGATCAAATCGCTTGAGTACGCGAAGAGCAAACTTGCCGGTTTGCAAATCTTCGGTTTCGATAAGCGCGGGGCCACGGGCCTTGGCTTTGACTTTGACTTTGGTTTCTTTGCCGGCCAGACGAGATTTGATTTTGTCGACATCCTGGCTCTTGAGGACGTTGGTAACCAAATACCAGACCACCATGGAGCCAACCCACACGGCAATCGCGATCATGATAAAAAAGCCCATAGTGATTTCCTCTGTTTCCTTGTCCGGACTGCTTAGACTTCTTCGACTTCGTCGAAGAGATCGGGACGAAGACGAATGCCAGCCGAGAGAAGCTTTTCGTAGAACTTGGGGCGGATACCGGTGGCGGCAAAGCGGCCGAGTACTTTACCTTCCGGAGAAAGACCGCGCTTTTCAAAGACGAAGATGTCTTGGATGGTGATGATTTCACCTTCCATGCCAGTGACTTCAGTGATTGAGGTGACACGGCGGGAGCCGTCGCTGAGACGCGCAGCCTGGACGAAGAGATTGACGGCGCTTGAGATCTGCTGGCGGACACTTTCGAGTTTCATGTTCGAATTGGCCAAGCTGACCATTACCTCAAGACGGGAGACGGCGTCGCGAGGAGTGTTGGCGTGAACAGTAGTCAAGCTGCCGTCGTGACCGGTGTTCATGGCCTGCAACATGTCGAGGGCTTCTTCACCGCGGACTTCACCGACGACGATACGGTCGGGGCGCATACGCAAGCTGTTGACCAGGAGTTCACGCTGGCGGATGGCACCGTTGCCTTCGAGGTTGGCGGGCCTGGTTTCAAGTCGCGCCACGTGTGGCTGCTTGAGCTGGAGTTCGGCGGCGTCTTCGATGGTAACGATGCGTTCTTTGGGATTGATGAAGAAGCTGAGAGCGTTGAGCAGTGTCGTCTTACCGGCACCGGTACCGCCGGCGATGATGATGTTGAGCTTGGCCTTGACGGCGGCTTCGAGCAGTTCCATCATGCCCTTGGTCATGGCCTTGCGATCGACCAGATCAGGTGGCATGAGCTTGTCGGTCGAGAAACGACGGATCGAAAGTAGCGGGCCGTCGACGGCGAGCGGAGGAATGATTGCGTTGACACGACTGCCGTCGAGGAGGCGGGCGTCGACCATTGGGTTGGATTCGTCAATTCGGCGGCCGACCTGGCTTACGATTTTGTCGATGATGCGCAGCAAGTGCTGGTCGTCGCGGAAAGTGACGTTGGTAAGCTCGAGTTGACCCTTACGCTCTACGTAAACCTGTTTGTGAGTGTTGACCAGAATATCGGAGATAGTTGGGTCCTGAAGCATGGCCTCAAGAGGGCCGAGGCCGAAGACTTCATCCAGTACTTCGTCGCAGATCTGCTGCTTTTCAAGAGCGCTCAGCAGTGTGGGCTCAACATCGATCAGAGCAATCAGGGCCTGGCGGACTTCCCCGCGCACTCGCTGGTTATCAATCGTGGCGAGGGCCTCAAGATTAATCTTGTCGAGGAGTTTTCGGTGCAGGGTGAACTTGAGTTCCTGATATTCAGGCTTCAGCTGCACCTTTGGCTTGCCGGCGTTCTTGAGCAGGCGTTGTTCCCAACTCAGTTGTGTTTTCGATCCGCTATCTAAGGGGCTTATCATGGTTCAGATTCTTTCGATCACTATCTAAGGGGTTCATTCAGGTTTGAGACAAAGCAGGACGGGCCGCCTCAAGCATGTTCGTCGACTTCTTCTTTTCGGCTTCAATGCTGCCCGAAATTTTCTTGGAAAGCCCTTCAACGGCTTTGCCCAGTTCGCAGTCCGAGCCAAGGGGCTGGCCGAGGGTCACGACTCGGTGGAGCGAAAAGTAATCATTCGGGAACATGGCATCAACTGGGGAGTTGAATATCTTTTCAAGGTCAGCAAGCCCAATCCCGTCGCGCTTGTTTACGCGGTTGACGAGAAGTTTGTAGCGGTCTTTGGTTAGGCCAAGCTGGCCTAACATATTGATCGCCTTGCGAGCCAGATGGAGGCTCGGCAGCTCGCCGGTAGAGACCAGATACATGTAGTCTGCCTCGGTAAGCATTAGAAGGCTGGGCTGGTAAAATACAGCCGGGAGATCGACGACGATCCAGTCATAGAGCATGCGTGCATACTGCAGGACAGCGTGAAGCCGGTCGCCCGGGACTTCGGCCGAAACCGGGGTGTCAGGTGCAGGGAGGATGTCGATTCCACCGCTGTGAGCGATCATCGAACTCCAGATTGCTGGATTGAGGCGATTGGCGTGCTCGATTGCATCCAGCATCGAGTAGGCGTGGTTCAACTTGAGGTAGAAGCCAATGGTGCCACCCATCAAGTCGAGATCGAGGAGGAGGACCCTGCTCCCGGTCATTTTCTTGAGCGTAAAGGCAGTCTGGGCGCTGAGGGTGGAGGCACCTGAGCCGGGCTTAGAACTGGCAAAGGCGATGACCTTGCCCAACTCACGCTCGGAGCTTTGTTCTGGTTCTTTGATTCGGCGAAGCCGGTCGGCGGCTTCAAGCTGCGCGTTCTGTTCGAATGGCGCATAGAGGAAGTCGCTCGCGCCAAGTCGAAGGGACCGCAAGAGGGCATCGGAATCGTTCTGGCTATGAATGCCGATGACGCTTGTGGCAGGAGCAACTTGAGCGATCATCTGAATCAATTCACAGGCTGCTTCAATGTTGCTGGCCAGATCGAGCAGGACTACGTCGGGCTGGACCTGGCGCAGACGGATCTCGAGGGTCTGCCGAGGCGGGTATCCCTTGAGGTCTGCCATTACCTGGAAGGCGCGAGACTGCTCCAAGGAACGAGTGAAGACAGATGCCAGTTCGCGATCCTGACAGATCAGGATTGCGGTGAGCTCTACTCCGATCGACCCAAATGAGGCTGAATTCATCATCGTGTGCCTTTAGCAAGCGTGGTGCAGCTGGCTAGTTTCCGCCTCCGCCAATTTCGGTTTGAGCGGGGATGGCGCTGAGGCCGCTGTTAGCCGCAGGCGGATTCATACGGGCCACCGGGACTGTCACGGGAGAAACAGGAGTTGGAGCGGCAGGAAGTGCCGACGCTGGAGATGGAGCTGTTGGGGCGAAATTTAATGGAGGAGCTGCATCAGCCGGGGTGACCGCTGCGGTTGCTGCTGAAGCCGTCTTCTTGCCGCTCTTCCAGAAGAGGAAGGGGTTCTTCGGATCGGATTCGGCCTTCTCGGCCTTCTTGGGGGCTTCGATGGCAGAAGTCTGACGGACCGGATCGGCAACCTTCTTGGTGACCTTGAAGGGCTGGAGCCATTCCTTGGGGAATTCAGGAACGGGCAGCTTGTCATCAGGGTTATAGGGCTTGACGATTTCGGGGGTGACGATGACGATCAACTCGGTCTTGGTTTTGCGCTCTTGGCGGCTCTTGAAGAGAGCACCAAGAATGGGGATGTTCGACAAGCCAGGGAGCTTGGACATTTGCTCGGTGACGCGATCATCCATTAGGCCGGCGATCATGAAGCTCTGGCCTTCTTTAAGTTCGACGTTGGTTTCCATCCGGCGGGTGGCAAGTGCAGGAATGGTGAAGCCGGACAGCGACACGGCGTTAGAAAGGTCGATCGTCGAAACTTCAGGCTTGACGTACATCTTGATTGTGCCGTTGGGGGTGATGATCGGATTGAAATTGAGGCGAATACCGTACTCACGGAACTGGACCGTAACGGCACCGGCGTTACCGCCGCCCTGGAGAATAGGAACGGGGAACTCACCACCGGCGAGGAAGCTGGCCTCTTTGCCGTTGAGGGTAGTGAGGTTGGGCTCGGCGAGAATTTGGAGAATGTCCTGGCTCTGGAGGGCGCGGATAGCGGCACCAAGGTTGAGGTCAGGGCGGAAGGCAAAGATGTTGAGAGCGTCGGTGATATTAAAGACCGGCGGGACATTGGGAACATTTGAATTTGTGCCACGGATCGTTTGAAGCGAAGGCGGGGTGAACTGGTTTGTTGAAACACCGCCGATAGTACCGGTGGCCCCGGTGCTAAAGAGATTGACACCAAGCTGCATGCTAGCGGCGCGATTGAGTTCGATAAATTTAACGCGGAGGATGATCTGCTGTTCAATCGGGGCAGCAGCAATCTGAAGATTGGTAACAACAGTCTTGGCCAGGGGTGTGGCGATGGCGACGGCGCGATCGGCAACGTCTTTGCTCGAGACCTTGCCGACCAGGGTGATCGAGTCGCGACCACTCTGGATGCGGATGTCTTCGGCAGGGAAGGTCTCGCTCAAGAGCTTACGGATGGGTTCGAGGTTGTGTTCAACAGTGACGTTGTACATGGTGCGGGCACCCGTCTTTGCCCAGACGACGACAGTTGCCGAGCCGTGACCCTTGCCGTGGAGCAGGAATTCTTTTGCCGTCGCCGGGACGGCATCGACTACTTCAGGGCTGGAGGTCGAGATGCGACCAATTTCGACAGGATAGTCGATCACCAGGCTCTTGCCAATGGTCATGCTGAGGTCGACGACATTCATCGACTGGGCGGCCAGGGGCATTGGGGCAGGAAGGACCATGAGCCCAGCCAGGGCAAATGCCAGGAGCTTTTGGGGATTGCTGAGATAAGACATACTTGAATTCCTCGGTTTCATCAGAGCCGTAAAATAGTGCTTTACAGGAAAGCCTTAGGGGATTGCGACCGGAGCAGGGGGAGCTGCACCGCTGGCGGGCTTCATGCCGACCGTTTCAACGCTGCGGGCGTTGCCACGGATTACAATGATCTGCTCCGGGACGGGAGGCAGAACGGGAGCGGGAGGGGGAGCTGCAGCAACGACGACCGGGGGAGGAGTGGACCGAAGGCGGCGGCGGGGAGCTACAGCTTCATCACTCGTCGCATCGTTGGGAATATTGCCGCCCGGTTGGCGGGGACCAGCGCCACGCTTGCCGTAGAGCGATTGTGTTGTGACACCGCTTGTCTTCTGGATATCGTTGTCGCTGCCATTGCGCAGGATGAGCTGGATGCGGCCTTCGGAGCCCGCGAGGATGATGACCTCAGCCTGTTCAGGGGTGACGAGCAAAGTCACAGTGGGGGCATTGATCGCGGCACCACGGGCATCGGGAGACATAGTCTGACCAGCGCTGAGAACAGTAATATTCTGCAGAACGGTGGTGGTAAGAGTCTCCTGGCCTGAGGGTGGACGGCCGGTGACGGTGACGTCGACTCGCATGCCGGGGAGGACGAAGCCGGCGACACCGACGACATCATTGACGCGGACGGTGACGGCACGCATGCCGACAGGAATGATTGGGGCGAGGCCGGCGCCAGAGCCACGCGGGGCGAGGCGGCCTTCGATGACGGCTTCTTCAGCCAGGATATTAGAGACCACCGGGCGGTCGAGAACTTCTTCGACCTTCATGAAGCCACTCTTGGGGAAGGCGGCAACAGGAACCTTGCTGACGGTGACATCACCGGGCTTGATTGTCGTGCCGACGTTGAGCGCTTTGGCGGCAACGACTAAATCTTTCATTTCGACAGCGCCGGGGGCGGCTGGGCCGGAGCTTGAGCGCGCCGACATCTGATAGAAAACGCTCGAAATAATAAGCGCAAACAGGAGGCTAACGCCTAAAACTGTGAGAAATCTTTTGTCCATAATGGTCAAACCCCTTTCGGAATCAACGCAAGCCAGCTGCCTAGGGTTATTGCTGGGGCGTACGGGATGTAATTGTCAACTTGTTGGGAAGCAGGCGCGAGGCCCGCCTCAGTTTGCTTATCGGTCGAAACATAGCGTTGCCGCCAAAAGCGAACGGCGTGTCGATAGCAGAGCACAAGCAGGGCGATGATGCCACCGATGCCTGCGGTAAGAATCGTTGCTTCAAGGAGGCGGGAGGGCCCGAGAAGGGCACCGAAACCGGCCATCAGTTTTACGTCTCCACCGCCCATTCCGCCGAGGAGGAAGAAGACGAGAAAAACGCTAAAGCCAATCACTGCACCAAGAAACCAGGTGAGAAGGCCCTGCCAACCGTTATTGGATGTATGCACAACAAGGGCCCCGAGCAGGGCTGCTACGGGAATGGAATTCGAGATGTTGCGGCGCCAGAGATCTTCACCGGAAGCGGCGAGGCCAATGCTAAGCGCAACTGCTGTCTCAAGGGTCATGGGCGGTTCTCCCTTATTCCTTCGGATGGTAGGGGAGCTTTCATTAGTCTGGAGGGGGAAAAAAGGTATTCGGGAGTTGGAATGGCAGCGATTGTGACGCTACGGGCGTAGGCGACGCTAACCGTATCGGAATGAAGCAGTTGCCAGCCGGGCTCGCTGCCGAGCCGGGCACCGAGGCCGGTGTTGACGGGAAGCAGAACCGTATCGATCTGGTAGCGAGCGAGATGATCGCGCCACTTCGGGGAAACGTTGAGGATGTCGAGATAATCCTGGCCGAGGTCTGGACCGAAGAAATCACTTCGGCCGTCGATGAAGACCTTCAGGTCAGGCCAATGACGGTAGATCAAATAGTCTCCCCACTGATCGGAGGTGAGGATCCTGCGGCCTTTGAGTTGGGCCGCGAGCGTATTGGCAGCTGCGACGGGAAATTGTTTTTCTGGAAAATCGGTGGGAAGTTTCTGCAGAGTAAATAAGCAGAGGACTAAGGGAAGGATTAAGGCCCAGATGGAGTTGCTAGCGAATTTAGGGCGAAGGTCGAGGTCAAGATCGCGAAAGATCCCGAGGACAGACGACTTCTTGACGCTAGCCCAGCGCGAATCCAGCACCAAAGTCAGTTCTGAGGCAATGACGGGGGCGGCGGCCAAGATAAGGAGCGGAGCGTGACGGACAGAACCGAGGGCGAGATGAGCCCAGAGCCAGACGCTGACAGCCTCAGTAAGGCCAGCAGCACCACGGAATGCGCGGCCCCAGGCGGCGGCGATGCCAGCAATCAGGAGGACCTCAAACTGAAGGACATTTTCGGAGCGGAATTTCGGGCTTTGGAATTCTTCTACCGAATCTCGAATCCAACTGCTCTGGAGATATCCAAAGATGTGTTGATGGAGTTGCCAGCCGTAAGGATTGACGAGCGTGGCGGCGGCACAGGCAAGGGCGACGAGGAGTTCCTTTTTATAGTGAGGATCGCTGTAGAGGAAGCGAGCGCCGATTTGGATACCAAGGAAGACGAAAAGGGCAGGCCAGCCGCCGTGCAGATTCGCCCAAAGGAGTGCGAGCGGAACCAGAAGCCAGATACGACGGGAGGGATTTCTTCGCTCAGAATCGAGGAGCCAGAGCTCGATGGCAATGAAGAGCAGCGTAAAGATGTGGGGACGGGCGAGGTAATGGACGGTTGAGCCTCCGACGGCGAGCATCAGGACCGGGAATGCGACAAGAACGCTTGAGCCGCGCCAGATCATCCATCGCAAGGTAATGACACTGGTCGCGACAAGAATGAAGCCGGAAAAGAAAACGAGGAGAGGCAGGCCGCCAGCACCATGGAGTAAGGCGAAGAGAATATCAGAACCCCATTCCCAGGCAAACCACGGAGCATCTGGTTTAGAGAAGGAGAATAAATCGCGG
>JBKJUN010000913.1:0-9106 GCA_046590555.1 Bryobacter sp.
CGCTCAGGCGCGACCCCGAGCGGCTCCCCCACTCTAAACCCTCTGCTCAATCCCACCGCCCTCAAGGGGACATTCTTATCTTGCCAGCCAGGGTGACATTCTTATCTTGCCTTGACAGTCCGGCCAGATCCCGCAGGTGGGAGACATCATCATCGCGGAGTACCGGTACTGATGACGCTTGCAGAGCTTCAGACCCGCACGCTTCAGCGGATCGGCGAGACCAGTGACGCTGGCACATACTACACGGCTGAAGAGGTTCGCGTTGCCTTGAACGAGGGGCAACGGCTGTTCGCCTTCCTCACGCTCTGCCTCGAAACGACTGGCTCCCTGCCTCTGACGGCTAACGCCGCGTGGTATCGACCGCTGGAAACTTTTAATGACTGGATCGTGCCTCTCCGCATCCGCAACGGCGGATCGGGAGGAGCAAAACTTGAACCGTACCGACTGGAGAAACTTGATGCCCTATCCGCCAATTGGCAGTCTGAATCTGGAACACCCCGCAGCTATGCTTGCGTTGGCCCTAACCTGCTTGCTTTGCACCCTCAACCATCAGCCGGGGGAGGAACCTTTGCGATCACCTACGCTCGAAGCCCCATCCATCTCGTGGGACAAGGACAGACGCCGGACATCCCGGAAGAGTACCATCACGACCTGATCCGCTACGCGCTTCCTCGCCTCCGATCAAAAGAAGGGGCCGAGGAGTGGCGAAAGAATGCACCGGACCTGGCGCAATTCTGGCAGTCGGCAAAGAAGCTGACAACTTATGTTCGAGCACGCAATCTTGCGTCTCGCTATGACCAGCTCCCTCCCGAGGAACAATTCTTCGACGGTAGCCGACTCATGGACATCATGACCAGGAGACCGAAGTGGCAGACAATGTACCAATCACCGCAGGCCTAGGCACCTCAATAGCCACAGACGACGTAGCCGGCAACCAGTTTCAGCGCATCAAGCTGACTGATGGAACGCCGGATTCCGCGCAACACATTGCGGGCGACACCATAAACGGTCTTGACGTGGATGTGACCAGGGTGCAAGGCAGCGTCACTGTGGTTCAGGGCACTGGAACGAACCTGAAGGTAGATGCCTCAACTGTCCCGGTTCCCGTTACTGACAATGGCGGCAGCCTGAGCGTAGACGATGGTGGCGGAAATCTCTCCGTCGACGACGGTGGTGGATCTCTCACCGTGGATGGCACGATCAGCGCAACCCAAGGCACGGCGGCCGCGAATGCCAACGCGTGGCCCATGAAGATCGCCGATGGGGCCAATGCGGCCAACCTCACCAATGTGTCAGGAAGCTTCGCGCTCAAGGTCGATGTAGTGCAGGACGTAGGCAGCACGGCGCAACTGGACAAGACGGCCTGAGTGCGCGACATGGAAGTAACGATTCGTGGATTCTCTTTCTTTGTGGCCTATAACCTAGCGTAATGCTACGCTAGGTTATAGGAGGCGATTATGGCTGACTCTTTGGAAATTCTGGAAGCTCGTCGTGCGGCAGTCCAATCCCAATTGGTTCAACTTGGGGATATGCGCTCTGGTTCCATCACCACCACCGGTGGTCGGTGTGGAAATGCTCGCTGCCGTTGCCATCAACCCGGCAATGCGGGTCACGGCCCGTATCATCGGCTGACGCGCAAAGTGGATGGCAAGACGGTGACGGAAACGTTTTCGACATTAGGTGCGTTGGCCAAGGCGCAGGGAGAGATTGCCGAATATCATCGGTTCCGTGCGCTGGGCGGTGAACTGCTGGAAGTCAACGAACAGATCTGCACATTGCGGCCCATCGAGGAAGCACCCCAATCAGAACAGGAAAAAAAACGGCGGACGCTATCGGTCAAGAAGTTGCGCGGGAAGTAGAACGCCTCTTGCAGATGGTCTTCCGAGACCGTCGGCTCACGGGGCGGCTGGATCTGGAAGCCGTCGAAATGGCCGTACGCACGGCGATGCATCAAGCCGGAGCCGCCGCGTTGACCCATCTGTTGTGCCTTCCGGCTCCTGGTACCGGGCAGCGCACCGTCGCTTGTGCCTGCGGGCAACAAGCCCGTTACCGCGAGTTACGATCCAAGCCGTTACTGACCGCCGTAGGAGAGTCGATCGTCACGCGGCCCTACTACTTGTGCCCGCATTGCCACACCGGACAATTTCCCGCCGACAAGGACTTAGACATCGTAGATACTGGCTTCTCGCCCGGCGTGCGACGCATGCAGGCGCTGGTGGGTCAAGAGGCTTCCTTTGATCGCGGGCGGGAACAGTTGCGGCTATTGGCTGGCTTGGAGGTCACAACCAAATCGGTCGAGCGCGTGGCCGAAGCCATTGGCGCAGATATCGCTGTCCGGCAACGGCAAGAGATGGATCGCGCCGTGCAGTTGGAACTGCCGATGGTCGTCGGCGAATCGGTACCCATTCTGTACCTTCAAATGGACGGTACCGGCATCCCCGTGGTCAAGCAAGAGACGGTTGGCCGCCAAGGCAAGCTCGACGGCCTGCCAGCGCACACCCGCGAAGTCAAGCTCGGCTGCGTGTTCACCCAAACCAAATGGGGCCAGGATGGTTCTGCCGTGCGCGATCCCGATTCCACCACCTACACCGGAGCCATCGAAAACGCCGAGCAATTTGGCAAGCGGCTCTATGTCGAGGCGTGGAAACGCGGTTGGAGCCGCGCCGAAAAGAAGGTAGTCATCGGCGATGGCGCACCGTGGATATGGAACATTGCCAAGGAGCACTTTCCCGGTGCCATCGAAATCGTCGACCTCTTTCACGCTCGCCAGCATCTCTGGGACTTGGCCCGCCTGCTACACCCCACCGACACCAAGCGCCGCAATGCCTGGATCGGTCTCCATCAGAAACGCTGCCTCGACAAAGGCAAGATCGCCAAACTCGTGACCGCTCTGCGCTCTCTGCAGGGGTTGAACTCCGAACTGACCAAGAAGGTCCGCAAGGAAGCCGACTACTTCGCCACCAACGCGGCTCGCATGAACTATCCAAAGTTCCGCAAACAACATCTGTTCGTCGGCTCCGGCGTCATCGAAGCCGCCTGCAAAACAGTCGTCGGACACCGCCTCAAACAGTCCGGCATGTTCTGGACCGTCAACGGTGCCAACTCGATCCTGGCTCTCCGCTGCTCTCACCTCAACGGCCGCTTCGAAGACTACTGGGAATGCCGCCGGGCCGCCTGATATCCACTTTTATGTCGCGCACCCACTGTGGCTATATGATGATGCTTGTGGGTTTGAATCTTATCCTGCTGGTGCTTGCGCAGATGGAATGGCGTGCTGAGGCTGATCGCCTTAAGACGCTGGGTGATGCTGCGGGAGCACTCGAAATTCTTGAGGCCAGGCAGAAGCGAGGCCCTCGCAGTTCTAATGTTGAGGATGAGTGTGGATTTCTGTTGGCAACAATGCAGCGACGGAGTGAGGCGATTCTGAGGTTCAAAGAGGCCATTCGACTTTCTTCATCCAACGCCTCAGCGCATTATCATCTTGGCGTGGCGCTATGGCTCGAAGGGGATCGCACGCAGGCGGTAGAAGCGCTGGCTGAGTCAGTGAAAAGGGCCCCCGCGAATATTGAATACTGGCAGCGCTATGCAGTGGCCGCTCAAGAGGTTGGGGATCACTCGAGAGCGCTCGCCGCTTACCAGCGAGTGGTCGCGCTTCGACCTGGTTGTCTTGAATGCCGGAACTCGCTGAGCTTCCTGCTGACGGATCAGGGCATGGCAGTGAAGGGTGCAGCCGAGGCGCAGTTTGTGTTGCAGCGGGAGCCGAAAAATCTGGCAGCACTCAGTAATCTGGGATTTGCCTATCTACAGCAGAATGAACTCTCAAAGGCCATCGCGATTTATGAACTCGGACTTGAAGTTGCCCCTGATTCTGCCGTTATGCACTACAACATGGGGCTTTCTCATAAGCAGAAAGATGATTTGGAGACGGCCAGAAAGCATCTGATTAAAGCACTTGAGTTTGACCCGCAACTGATTGAAGCGCACTATACATTGGGAATCGTTTACTGGCAGGATGGAGCTTTCGACGAGGCTGACCAGCACTTCGCAGAAGCCGTGAAGCTGGCACCTGACTACGCTGAAGCCTGGGGCATGCATGGCACTGTGCTGCGGCAAAAGGGCTTGCTGGCCGAAGCCAAAGTGGCGTTGGAGGCGGCCATTCGGCTGAAGCCAGATGACCCGGGGCCCTATTCTCAAATGGCACAGGTGTTGCGCCTGCAGGGGGATGCAGCCGGGAGCAGCAAGTATTTGATTGAAGCTTCGATCCGGAAGGCTGCCAAAGAAGGTATGCAAAAAGAAATGTTTGATCGCGCGAGTGCGCCCCGGGCGAAGGTGATTCGATGAAGAACCGGCGCGGGTTTCTGAAGTCGCTGTGCAGAACGGCGGCTGTCTATTCTTTCGATCAATTGATGCATGGGCAGTCGTTGCCTGTGAGCTTTGTCAATGTGGCTCGCGAGGCTGGGTTGCGCGAAAAGACTGTATTCGGGGACGAAAAGAAGAATCGTTATCTGGTGGAAACCACCGGCTGCGGAGTTGCCTTCTACGATTACGACCATGATGGATGGCTCGATTTGTTCTTTGTGAATGGGTCCCGGTTTCAAGGGAATTTTGCTGGCAGCTTGCCCTCCAATCGCCTCTACAAAAACAATCGTGACGGGACATTCACCGATGTCACACGCAAGGCCGGTTTGGTGCATCACGGCTGGGGGCAGGGCGTCTGCGTCGGCGACTATGACAACGACGGTCTTGATGATCTCTTCGTCAGCTATTGGGGCGAGAACAAGTTGTACAAGAATCGCGGGGATGGCACGTTTGAGGATGTATCGAGAAAAGCTGGCATCACCACTGGCGGTGGACGAATTCCTCGCTGGAATACAGGCTGTGCCTTTGTTGATTACAACCGCGATGGGCTGCTAGATCTCTTTGTCGCTAACTACATCGATTTCGATTTGAAGACCGTGCCTGTGCCGGAGAACGGTACTTGCAAATACAAGGGCCTGCAAGTGGCCTGCGGACCTCCTGGCTTGCCTGGTGCGAAGAATATTCTCTTTCGCAATAACGGTGATGGGACCTTTAGCGATGTCTCGAAAGCGGCGGGCATACTGGACACTCCAGGCACTTATGGGCTTGGTGTTCTGGTTGCTGATTTCGACAATGATGGCTGGCCGGATATCTATGTCGCTAACGATTCCACGTCGTCCGCGCTTTACAAGAATAATCATGACGGGACTTTCAGCGAGATTGGGATTCCGGCCGGCGTTGCGTATTCTGCCGATGGAAAATCACAGGCCGGCATGGGTGTCTCTGCGGCGGATTTTGATGGCGATGGCTGGCTTGATATCGTGAAGACGAACTTTGCAGGAGACACTTCGAGCCTCTATCGCAATCTGGGCGAAAACCATTTTGAGGATCAAACGTTTCAGGCTGGTTTGGGGCGCAATACTCGCTTTCTTGGGTGGGGTGCCGCCTTCCTTGACTTCGATAACGATGGTTGGCCTGACATCCTGCTAGCCAATGGTCATGTGTATCCGGAGGTGGGGAACAGCGATACCGAGGCCGGATACAAGCAACGCAAGGTGCTGTACCGGAATCTTGGTAATTCGCATTTTGCCGATGTTTCGACACAGGCTGGGCCGGGGATTCTCGAGCAGGTGTCAGCGCGCGGTCTCGCTGTTGGGGATTTCGACAATGACGGCGATCTGGATATTGCAGTGAACTGCGTAAATGATGTTCCGCAATTGCTTCGTTGCGATAACTCAACCGGCCGGCATTGGTTGCAGGTGAAGTTGGTGGGGACTGTTTCGAACCGGTCGGCTATTGGTGCGCGAGTGATTTGCATGGCTGGCGGGCGACGGCAGATGGCGGAGGTTCGATCCGGTGGGAGCTATTTGTCGCAATCGGATTTGCGGTTGCACTTTGGATTGGACAAGGCCGAGAGTGCGGATCTCGAGATCCGTTGGCCGAATGGAAAAGAACAACGCGTGGCAGGAGTGAAAGCCGACCAGTTGTTGCGGATAGTGGAACCAAAGGGTTAATCAGGCATTGTGATGCGGGCTTTGTAGTCGGCTTCGGCGCGGGCGGATTCAGCGGTGCGGCCGAGGGCACGATAGGCACGGCTCAAGGGAAGCAGTAAGGCGGGGTCGGCTTTGGCTGCCAATTCGAGGTGCAGTGCGGCATCGGCGGGGCGGTTGAGTTCCAGTAGCGCTCGCCCTAGCGCGGATTGCGCTGGCAGTAGTGTAGCGTCGGCGGAGACGGACTTTTCAAGCCAGGGGAGGCCCGCCTCTGCGCCTTCGAGCCGCATCAGCGTGTCGCCATATTCGAACTGGAACTCCGCATTGTTCTCGTACTTGCCGGCGAGCGCGGCGAAGAGGGGCCGGGCGAGTTCGTAGCGGCGGGCCATGCGCCAGCAGTGGGCTGTTTGACGGGCGAGCCGTGTTTCCTTGGGGTCGAGCCTCGCGGCTTCTGCATATGCTTTGGCGGCGGGTTCCCAACGCTTGCAGCCTTGGTATGCGTCGGCGAGTTCTGTCCAACGAGATTGCGGACGTTGCGGCCACTGGAGTGCGGCTTCGAGTGGGGCGATGGCCTCGCACGGCTGCTGCAGCTTGAGCCGCGCGACGCCAAGGAAAAGATGAGCGGGACCGGGCTGGGGCTTTGCGCGGATGAAGTCCTCCATCGCGCGTGCGGCACCGGCATGGTCGGCGGAGTAGAAGCGCGCCATGCCGAGGTTGAGACTCCACATGGGATTGGCGGCGTCCTGAGCAACGAGCTCTTGATAGGCGCGCACAGCGGCTGGATACTGCTTGGCGCGCATCGCGGCAGCGCCTTCGGAGGAGAGGCCGGCGATATTCTGCGCCAACACCAGAATCGAGAAGAGGATCATGGCTGCTGAACCTGGATGACGCGATTGGCCTCAACGGCTTTCAATAGCTTGGTCGCGCCGCCGGGCCAGATGATTTCGACATCGGCGGTCTTCGCGTTGCCCAGTCCGAAGTGTTGCGGCGCGGCGATGGACGAGGAGTAGCCGGTGGCGGAAGAGACGAAGCGCCATTGAGACTGGCCCACGCGGATGCGCGCACCCGGCATTCGAACGTCGACGTCGAGCCAATGCATCGGGCTGGTGCAAGGATTGCGTAGCACTTGCGGCGCGCCTTCTAGTGCGGTGAGCACCACATCGAGACAGCCATCCTGGTTCAGGTCGGCTGCCGCTGCGCCGCGCCACATTGCCTTGGGCAAAGCGTCCCAGCCGGTGCCATGTTCATAGCGGCCGTTGTGCTGGCGAAACCAGGAGGCCGGTTCTTTGGCAGCTTCGCCTCGCCCGCCGCTCACGGATAAGGCATCGCTGCGGGCAACCACAATATCCTGCCAGCCATCGTTGTCGAGGTCCGCGAAGAGGATTCCCCAGCCGGCCATCAAGCGGCTGAGAACGCTGATGCGCGTCGTCGCTGTCACTTCTTCAAAGCCAGAGCCGGTGTTGCGATACAAAGGAAACGTCTCGTCGCGGAGAGCCGAGTAGATGATGTCGGGCCGTCCGTCGCGGTTGAAGTCCTGCGCGTCGGTGCCCATCGACGAGGGTGGATTGCCATCGAGCGGTGCGGCCACGCCCGCGGCGAAGGCGGACTCCACAAATCGCTTGCCCTGATCGCGGCTCAAGAAGAGCTGATTGAAGACCCGGTCGTTTGGAACGAACAAGTCCGCATAGCCGTCACCGTCGAAATCGGCCACGGCGACCGACATCCCTTTGCCGGGATGAGTGTTGAAACCGGCAGCTTCCGAAACATCGGCGAAGATGCCGGCGCCGCGATTCTCATAGAGCGAATGAGTGGTGGGGGCGTAGTGTTTGGGATGGCAAAAATCAGGCCTTCCATCGACGATGCACTGGCGCTCTGAGGCGGCGTCCCAGGAGACGTAGTGGATCACGACGAGGTCGAGATCGCGATCGTTGTCTTTGTCGAACCACGCGGCGGAGACTGCCCAGCGGGTATCGGCGGCGAGCCCGGCCTGCACCGTGGCATCGGCGAATGTTCCGTCGCCGCGGTTGCGATAGAGTGTCACGCCGTGCAGGCCAGACACCAGCAAGTCGATGTGGCCATCGGCATCGTAGTCGCCGGCGGTGGCACCAAAGGTGTAGTCGGTACCCGACAGGCCGGCTCTTGTTGTAACGTCGGCGAAGCGCAGGCCACCGAGATTGCGAAAGAGCCGATTGGTGTGTTCGGGACGGGTCTTGCGCCCTGCAGGAAAGTCACCGCCGTTTGCGAAGAAGAGATCGAGGTTGCCATCGCCGTCAAAGTCAAAGATGGCGAGGCCGCCGGGCATGGTGGCGGGCAGGGGCTTGCGTGTGGGCGTCTCGCCGGTCTTCAGTGCCATGGGTAGCAACTGCGCGGTCCAAGTTCGACCCGGGGCAGCCAGAGCATACGCCAGCGCTAAAGAAGCAAGAAACCTCATCAGGAAATTTCAGTGTCTCAAATTAGAAAGAGGCCCGCCCCGTGGAGGGGCAGGCCTCAAAGTGGACTCATGGACAGAGCTAGAAGGAGTAGCGCAGACCCAACTGTGCTTGACGCGGAACGTAAGCGGCAAAGGCCCCAAAGATGCGGCCCGCCACGCCGGGGCAATCCACACAACTGTTGGGATTGGCCAGGTTGACCTGGTTGGTGAAGTTGTAGATCTCGGCACGAAACTGCAGGTTATGCTTTTCTGTGATCGCGAAGGATTTGAAGAAAGACATGTCGAGCTGCTGGAACGAGGGTCCGAAGATCTCATTGCGGCCAACTGTGCCGAAGGTGCCGCGAGCCGGGCGCTGCCAGGCTCCATCGGTCTGAAGATTGGTGGTAAGCGGAGTGGATGTGGTCTTGAACCAGCCAAATTGGCTTGGTTCTGCGACGGAATAGTCGCCCACCGAGTTTGGACGGCACCAGCCCGTGTCACGATCTGCATTGCAGTCACGATAGCTGGGAGTGAAGGGCTGACCGGCCATCCAGTTGTAGGTGCCATTCACCTGCCAGCCGCCGAACATGAGTTCCATTGCCTTGGGAGCGTTGGCCATGTGCTTGCGGCCTTTGCCGAAAGGAACTTCGTAGACGATAGCGAGGAAAGCCACGATTGGGCGGTTGTT
>JBKJUN010001003.1:0-2195 GCA_046590555.1 Bryobacter sp.
CTAAAGTGCGAAGTGACATCGTCGCTCCGTGGCTAATCAACAATTGGCGAGCGTTCTGAAAGTGACGTTCCTCAATTGGTGGACCAACTCCAATACGTCCTCGTGAAATGTCTGCGCGTAGCCGACGCCTAGCCAAATCCTGCCCAAGTAGATCCAGTTGGCCTGTTCTTACTTTGATCGCAAAGACGGATTCCATCTCAATCAAGGTTAGTCTCGAAACCAGAGCAGATCCTGGAAGGGACACAAGCTGTTTGATGAAGTCTGAGCCTGCTTCTTGGTGATAGAGCTTTGCGAAGGCGCTGGCATCGAGAAAGAAGGCTGGCACAATCTCGGACCAGTCTAAAAGCGGTCTTCGCGAGATGCGATCACCGCATCGGACAAAGAACCTTGGATCGAGGATAGAGCAGAGCGTACCTCTTGAAGGCTAATATCGTCTAGCTTGGAAGCTTCCCATTCGCCAGGCTTGAAGTAAGCGGCAATGTCATTAGCCACATCTGCGTCCACCCGTTCGATGGTCACTTGCACATGCTGGGCGTTTGCAAGCGGGAGTGGCACCAGCGGCCGAAGGACGCCGTTCTCGTAAATCGCTTCAAACGTCCTTTGCATACGACTTCAGTTTAGCCGAGATTTACTGCATGTTTGTCAGACCGATCAGCGCTGACCAAGAGTTCCTACAAAAGCAGAAAGGGCACCCTTGGGAGGTGCCCTTCACATTTTCAATTCGTCATTTTGTCTACTTGAGCAAGAACGGAATCAAGTCCAGCACGCGGTTGGAGTAGCCCCATTCGTTGTCGTACCAGCTCACTACCTTCACCATGTTGCCGTCGAGGACCTTCGGCAGCGGCTTTGAGCACTGCGTTCACTTCGGCAGTGGTCGTATTCTTCTCGGTCAATGCCACGAAGTCGACTACCGATACATTCGGGGTCGGGACTCGCATTGCATAACCCTCCAGCTTGACCTTAAGGCTCGACATGACGAGGCCGACTGCCTTGGCGGTGGCGGTCGTGAGCTGCCTGTTACTGGATGTGACGGGTACGGATCGCCTTTCGGATTAGGAGGAGCGGCGACGGGCATCCTCTTCGAGCAGCCGGTCGACTATCGCCTTCGGGTAGCGGAACGATGTTTGCTTCAGGCGGTGGATGGCGTCAGGGAGTCGGATGAGTCCTCGCCGCGCAGCCTCGTCCAGGACGCCCAGGGTTCCCGTAATGGAGAGCCCGAGACTGCGGGCAATCGCCGAGCCCGCACGCTCACCCAAATCCAAAGTCTTCCAGCGAGGATCGTCGCGTAGACCGACGTGTGGGGTTTGGACCTCTATCCATTCGGGTAATGACTTCGCCCATGCTCGCACCAAGACAGGAGCATCATCGGCCAGCAATTCGGCATGTACCTCTGTGGGGATAATTAAGCTGCCGTACAGTTTTGGAATTATTTCGGCCAAACCGATCCAAACCAAGTAGTTCAGTGGACTGGTATCGGCTATGACGCGCATCAGATGCCGACGATATCCCGATGCAGCTTGCGCTCAGTTTCGAGATCTTCCCAAGTGTAGGCAAGGTCGACTCGGTGGTCTTTCAGAAATTGGTCTAGCGCGAGGCGGGTTAGTCCCAGGAATCGCCCGAGTTCCGCTTCTGTCCACAAACCAAGGCGGTGCGCTTCCAGCCCCAAGGCTTCGCGTGACATGCGTAAGGCTTCAGGGCCGAGGCGCTCGGCGAGTTCTTCAGGAATTTCGAGGGTGACCGTCATGTTCGTTAGCTCGGTGGGTAGTTGCTCTAGAAATATTATCCACCTTCCGGGGCGGAGATTCTAGAGGTTGTTGTTACCGGCGCGCTGGAGTTGAAGTTAAGGCTTAGGTTCTCCATCGAGCCAGCTATATCGACAAACTTGGGCCGTTCCGGGCAAATGATCTTGGCCAAGCCGCGCTCTAGCTGGCAGGAGTTAGCGTACTCGACCTGTCCCTTGTGGAAATTCGAGAAATTTGACGATTTTTGCGATTCGGTTGTCTGTGCTTAAGTTGTTGTTAAGGCCAGAGATAGTAATATTCTTGAGACTTGGCGGTACTCGCCGTTCCAGGCAGAAAGCGAGGATGAGCGTCGCCGGAGGCCTGATTTTATTGGGTTTTTTGCAAGGTGCAGATCAGGCTGACCACTTGGCGAGTCATGGTCGATTTGGTCAACTGGCAACAGGAGGAACCGAC
>JBKJUN010001009.1:0-6789 GCA_046590555.1 Bryobacter sp.
GGTCAACGATGGGGTCGCCTGCGGCGCGGAATTGGGTGCCCTGGTAGGCGGCTGGCATGAAGCCGTTGCCCCATCGGCGGTGCACCCAACTGGGGCAACGGCTTCATGCCAGCAGCCTACCAGGGCACCCAATTCCGCGCCGCAGGCGATCCCATCGTTGACCTCAAGCCCCCAAAAGGCATGGACGACGCAAGGCAACGCCGCTGGCTAGCCTTCCTCCAAAAGCAGAACGAAGAGCACCTCGCCAAAAACCCGCAGGACAGCGAACTCTCCGCCAGAATCGCCTCCTACGAACTGGCCTACCAGATGCAGACAGAAGCCAGCGACGCCGTCGACATTAACAAGGAATCTCAAGCCACCAGGTCTCTCTACGGCATCGACGACAAGCGCAGCGAATACGTCGGTCGCCAGGCCCTGATGGCCCGAAGATTAGTCGAGCGCGGAGTCAGGTACGTCCAAATCTTTTCCGGCGGCGGCAACTTCCAGGAAAGCTGGGACGCCCACTGGGACATCCGTGAGAACCACGAGATGCACTGCGGCGAAACCGACAAGCCCATCGCCGGCCTCCTCGAAGACTTGCAAGCCCGAGGCCTCCTCGATTCCACGCTAATCATCTGGCACGGCGAATTCGGCCGTCTCCCGATCTCCCAGCGCATGGACGGTCGAGACCACAACCCTTACGGCTTCTCCATCTGGATGGCCGGCGGCGGCATTAAAGGCGGCCAAATAGTAGGCTCAACTGACGAATTCGGCCTCGCCGCCGAAGAAAACAAAAAGTCAGTAAACGACGTCCACGCCACCATGCTGCATTGCCTCGGCTTCGACCACACCAGACTAACCTACCCATACAACGGCCGCCAATTCCGCCTCACCGACGTAGAAGGCGAAGTCATCAAAGAGATCCTCGCCTAGAGCGCCATATGATTCAAGACGATTCACCTTCGCAATCTTCCGCCAGAAATGAAGCATGCATTAGCCTGAACAAGGCGGCTACCTATTCGCATACAAATGCTATTGAGTCCAGCAATCAAAATGCCGGGTTTGACGGGTTTGCCGGCTCTTGGAGTGCGGAAGCTGCGGCAGACTTCGACAGAGATCTCGCCGCCATGCGCACCATCGACCCACGAGATTGGAAGCCCTGAAGGCTCGCCTCAAGCTCAGCGAGAATAAGGAAAGATGACAGCCTTCGACCGCATCAGCTGGAACCCCAGTCAAATGAACGGCCAACCCTGCATCCGTGGCATGCGCCTCACAGTTCGCCGCGTCGTCGAAGCCGCATCGATTTACCCCAATCGTGAAGACTTGTTTCGCAACTATCCCGAGTTGAAACTTGAAGACTTAAGGCAGGCCCTCGCCTCTCGCCCTTCTCCTGCACCATTACGCCAAGGAACTCTTAGCAGGATGCATGATCACAGTAAAGCAACACAAGACCACATGCCACATGCTCCCGCGATAGACTAGTCCAACACGAATGCCCCTCTCACACGGCGACAAACTCGGTCCCTACGAAATCGTCTCCGCCATCGGCGCCGACGCATGGGCGAAGTCTATCTCGCGCGCGATACCCGTTTGAACCGGCAGGTGGCGATCAAAACGCTGATTTCGTCCTTCGCTGCCGTTGAACGGCGGCTCAAGCGCTTCCTGCTAGAGGCCAAGTTCACTTCGTCACTGAATCACCCGAATATCGGCCATTTGTACGAGCTTGGCGAAGCGGACGGCATCTGGTATCTCGCGCTCGAATACGTAGAGGGCCCAACGGTGGGTGCGCGGTTGCAGTCCGGGCCGATCCCGATGCCGGAGTTGCTCGACTTGGCGGTACAAGCGGCGGACGCGATTGCCGAGGCCCATGCGCAAGGCGTGCTGCACCGCGATCTGAAGCCCGATAACCTCATGATCGAACGGCGCGGCCAGTTGAAGGTTTTGGATTTTGGGCTGGCGCGGGCGGATGCGAAGTCCGAATCCGATGGCGAACAGACGCGGACGTAGGCGTTGACGAATCCGGGAGTCGTGATGGGCACGCCGCGCTACATGAGTCTGGAGCAGGCGCTGGGGCGCCCTTTGGATGTGCGGTCGGACGTGTTTTCGATGGGCGTCGTGCTTTACCAGATGGCGACCGGCGCAATGCCCTTCGATGGGCAGACTGGGCCGGAGATCTCCGACGCGATTCTGCACCATACGCCGACGGCACCGGTACGGTTGAATCCCGCGATTCCCGCCGGGTTCGAGCGAATACTGGCACGAGCGATGGAGAAGGATCCTGCAAACGCATCGCTTTGATCGCCATGCAATAACTCCAAGCGGTTCCTCCGCTCCACACCCAACTCATTCAGATTCTTGCTCCGATAAATGATGCGAATCTTCCGCAGGTCGGCTACCACTTCGAACGACGGCAAATGCCGGAGTGGCCGACGTGAGCACATCCATACAGGCCCAACCGGTGATGAACCGATAGTGAGCCACAGGCGCTTGACTGAATTCTGGCGAAAGCAGCACCTTCCAGCAAATATGCGAAATGCTCAGACACTAAGCCTTCAATGGGAACATCGTCTTCATCTGCGCTGAGCGGCACCTCATCCAGGATTCTAATGATGCACTGTTTGTCAAATGAGACTCGTAACAGGTGGGAGGCGTCATCGGGAAGAATGAAATCCGCAGTATTACCATTCGTCGACCAAAAAATAGAGACTAGGTCGCTTTAGCTTGCCTGAAGCGGCACATACATTTTGATCGGTGTATACCTAGGCAAACCTCAGAATAACAACACAAGCTTTTGCCATATCTGGGTTCCAAGTCCGGCAAGGCGATCGGCAATCCTCCACAAATTCCATTTCAAATGGTAAAATACCATTTATGGAAACCACAATCACGGTGGATAAAGCTGGCCGTATGGTGCTACCCAAGAAACTTCGCGACCAACTTCGTCTCGAACCGGGTGACACTCTGCAACTCGTCTCCGACGGCGAGCAGCTAACCCTCCGCCCTTCCCGCAGCGCCAGCCGCTTGCGCACCAAACAGGGGGTATGGGTCTTCTCGGCTGGCACCCCCATCCTCGCCGCAGAGACGGATCGTGTTCTCGATGACATCCGCCAGGGAAGGCGCGGCGATTGAAAGCACTCCTCGACACCTCCGTCCTTGTTGCTGCATTCTACGAAGACCACGAGCATCACAAGGAAAGCTTCAACTTACTGCTCAATCACAAACGCAAGGATGCATGCTGTGCAGCACACAGTTTGGCCGAAGTTTACGCCACCCTAACAGCAATGCCAGGCAGCAGACGAGTCAGCACGGCAGAGGCCGTGCTCTATCTGGGAAGCCTCCGCGAAAGACTCACGATAATCTCCCTCGATGGCGACGAATACCTCGCCGCTGCAGACTTGGCCGCTTCCAGCGGAGCATCGAGCGGAGGCATCTACGATGCCATCATTGGTCAGTGTTTTCTCAAAAGCAGGGCTGCGTTGCTCTACACCTGGAACCTGAAGCACTTCCAAAGATTAGCTTCAAACGTTGGAGCAAAAGTTAAAACTCCAATCCGATAGACATCTTACTGCGCTACAGTGCCATCAATGAAGCTCCTCGCTCTCCTGCTCTGCCTCTCACAGCAACTCAGCGCCCCCGCTGGCGACAACTACGCCGTCCACAACCCCACCGGCGTCACCATCATCCCCAACGGCCGCCTCCTCGAACCCGTGGGCAATCACTACCCTCTCGCCCGCTTCCCCCACGGCATGGCCATCAGCCGCGACGGCGCACTCCTCTTTATCCCCAGCGACGGCGTCGGTCAACTCGTCACCGGCTGGCAAAGCGGCTCACCCAAAATCACCGAGCTCAAGCCCCCGGTAGCTGCCAAACGGATGCACCTCAACGCCGGCGGCGCAGACTTCTCCCCCGACGGAACACTCCTCTACTGGAGCAGCGGCGAGCGCGGCACCATCTTCGTCTTCGATACCACCACAGGCAAACTCCTCGCTGACATTACCCTCAACAGCAAACCGTTCAACGACAGCTTCGCCGTCGACATCAAGCTCTCCTCCGATGGCCGCTATCTCTACTGCGCCGATGTCACCAACTTCCGTCTCGCCGTCATCGATACCACCGAGCGCCGTACAATCGGCAGCGTCCCCGTCGGCCGCTACCCTTACGCCCTCGCCGTCTCGGGCAGCAGTGTCCTCATAGCCAACATCGGGCTCTTCGAATACAGCTCAGTCCCCGTCCCTACCGGCCCTGGCTTCGACCCTCGCGGCCTCACCCGACCTCCCTTCGGCTACCCCAGCAAAGAAGCCCGAGACGGCGTCGAATTCGAAGGCCGCAAGATCCCAGGTCTCGGCGACGACAACGCTCTCGAAGCCTTCTCCGTCTGGAAGGTCGACGTCTCAGTCCCCGATCAGCCCATAGTCGCAAACCGCTTCAAGACCGGCCTTCTCATACACTCTCCCGCCGACAACGGCACCACCGTCGGCGGCAGCGCTCCCAACTTCCTCACCGCTCGCGACAACATGCTCTTCGTCTCCAATGGCAACAATGACATGATCGAGCGCTACGACCTTACAACGGGCAAACTCGCTGTCCGAAAGCGCATCGTCCCTTCCCCTCTTGTTGCCCGCCTCCGTGGTGTCGGCCCCAGCGGCATGACCCTCTCCCCCGATGGCCGCCGCCTCTTCGTCGCAGAAAGCGGCATCAACGCCATCGCCGTCCTCGATGCCACTTCTCTGGATGTCCTTGGCCACATCCCCACCGCTTGGTACCCCTATCGAGTCGCCATCTCGCCCGACGGTCGCCACCTCGCCGTCACCTGCTTCAAAGGTTTCGGCAACGGGCCCAGCGCCGGCGCTGAAATCCCAAAGAGCGACTTCCTCAAGCTGCGCGGTGTCCTCACCATCTTCGACACCCCAGCCGACTCCGCCCTTTCTCAACTCACCCAAAATACCCTCGCCAACAACGGCATCGTCAATCGCACAGAGGCGATCCTCCGCCTCCCCAAAGAGATCAAACACGTCGTATTCATCACCAAAGAGAACCACACCTTCGACACCATCTTCGACCGTGTCCCCGGTGCAAAACATGACCCCTCCCTCCTCCGCTGGGGCCTCAATCAAACTATCCAGGAGCCCGGCCAACCCGTCCTCAACAACGTCCCCGTTATGGTCAACCACAACGCCTTGGCCCGCCAGTTCACCATCAGCGACAACTTCTACCTCGAGCCCGAAGCCTCAGGCGTCGGCCATCGCTGGCTTGTCGGCGTCCAGCCCAACAACCTGATGCAGATGACCTACACCCTCGGCTGGTCTTTCAACGAAAAGAGCACAGCCCCCGGCCGCCGCTACTCAATGGGTTCCAACGGCTCCCTCATGCCCGAAGATTACCCCGAGGCTGGCTCCATGTGGGAACACCTCGCCCGCAACCGCGTCCCCTTCCGCAACTACGGCGAGGGCTTTGAATTCCCCGGCGTCAAAGAGGACGACGACGAACACCCCACCGGTGCCCGCGAAGTCGTCAACATCCCGATGCCCAAAGTCCTCTACGACAACACCAGCTTCGACTACCCCATCTACAACACCAACATCCCCGACCAGTACCGCGCCCACTGGTTCATCAAGGATGTCGAGCAGCGTTTCGTGAGCGGCAAACACAAGTTCCCTTCCTTCCTCAACATCGCTATCTGCAACGATCACGGTGCAGCCCGCCGCCCCGACAAAGGCTACCCCTACCTCGCTTCCTACATGGCCGACAACGACCTCGCCCTCGGCCGCATTGTCGAGTTCCTCTCCCACACCCCCTGGTGGAAGAACATGGCCATCTTCGTCACCGAAGACGACTCCGGCGGCGAACCGGACCACATCGACGCCCAGCGCAGCTTCCTGCTGGTCATCAGCCCCTGGGCGAAGAAAAGCTACGTCTCTCACCGCCACACCACCATCCTCAGCATGCACCGCACGCTCTACCAGATCCTCGGCCTTCCGCCTCTCAACATGTTCGACGCCCTCGCCAGCGACCTCTCTGACGCCTTCACGACCAATCCGGACTTCCGCCCCTACCAGGCCCGCAAAGTCGACCCGCGCATCTTTGATCCAGAGAAAGCCAAAGACCCCAAAGATCCCGACTACGGCCAGGCCCGCCGCACACCCTTCGCTCCTATGGATGACCCCGAAGAAGTCAAGCGCATCCTCAAGCAAGGCGAGAAGAAGAAGTGATTCTGAGCCGGGCCTTCACGATCTCTCCGAATTTTGTTCCCTGCAAGTGTGGCTTGTCGCGCCAACTCCATGCGGTCCAACTCATCTGGCGCTCATCGAAGTAATCCATCAGCTTCATGCCCCAGGCGAGATCCTCATCCCAGCCACCAAACTCACCGGCGAATACCGGTACCTCGCGTGCCAGATTGCCAAAGCACTCATCCCACTTCGTGCCTTTATTGTGATACACGTGGGTCGAATAAATCACATTCGGGATGTCGAGCTTTATCGCACTGAGGTCATAGGCCCAGTCGAGTCCGCCTACCATCACAACTCGTTGCGGGTCCACTGCCCTTACCGTTTCGCTCAATAAATACGCCCATTCGAGCCACTGCGGCACAGGGATGTCGTGCGGTTCGTTCAGCAGATCGAAGATCACGTGTGGCTGGTCGTCAAAGGACCTCGCTAGCGTATCCCAGCAACTAATCGAACCAAGGTCTGGCTCAGGAGCAACTCCGCTTTCAGCGCTAAGCCATTGCAAATCTAGAATCGAGAACGAACCCAAGTCCCAGAGCCAGCTTACGATCTGCCTTAACTCATCTACATAGTCGGGATCGGAGAC
>JBKJUN010001016.1:0-1794 GCA_046590555.1 Bryobacter sp.
CTCGAACCAGTTCCTGTTCCAGGAATTCAATGCGTGCCCCCAGGTCAACGGCAGCGGCATGGCTTTCGTTCACGGCTTCGGGATTGGCAGCGTCGGCATTCGACTCCGTCATGTTGCTTTCCTCTATAAATAGTAAAAATTGTTGTCGATCAGAGAGCGGATTCAGCGAGAGCTTGTCCCACTTGCATTACCGCTGCGATCGTACGTGGATAATTCAATCTTAGCGGTCCCAGCACCGCAACGCGAGCCGTCATCCCGCTCCCCAGCGGAACACGCACCCCAACCAGCGAGAATTCACTCAAAGCTGGATGCGCTTCTCCCAGGCCGATCTGAACCGCAGGCGTCTGATCCGAACCCTGCAAAAACTGATCCAGCATCTGCAATACCTGCTGTTTCTGCTCGAGCGCATGAAACAACTCCCTCATCTTCTCGCGCGTGAGATGCAAATCAAGGCCTACAAGATAAGCCGCTCCATCAAGGAACACCCTTGGCCCTTCCGAGCCTTCAAACAATCCCTGCGCATAGAAGATCTCAATACGCTTGAGAAGAGAATGATACTGGTTGCGCTCATCCTGCAGTCGCTCAGTCAGTGCTCGTCGCGCATCCGCCAGCGTCCACCCGGCAAACTCCTGATTGATGTAATTGCGCATCTCGATCAGGTCTTCCGGGCGCAAATCCTGGTAAACACTAACGACCTGGTTGCGAACCGCACGGTCAGAAGTAATTACCACCATCAGGAATTGCCGCGCAGCAAGTGGAAGTAGCTCCACCTGGTGCAGCAACTGCGATGCGGGAGGCACCGAAGCCGTGATGCCCACATTGCGAGTCAATCCGGTCAGTACATGCGAACCCTCTTCTACACGGTCAGCAAGAGAATGCATCGACTTCAGCCTCTGCTGCAGTTTAGAGACTTCTGCAGGATTGGCTTTCACCTGGCCAAGGGAGGATACATATGACTGAATTGCCAGTGGAGTAGGGATTCTACCTGCAGAAGTATGAGGTTGAGTAAGAAAACCAAGATCAGTCAATTCCGCCATAGCGTTGCGTACAGTAGCCGAGGATGGCGAAGAACCCGTAAACCGCCGCTGTGCAATAGCGGAAGAGGAGACAGCTTCGCCGGAATCGAGGTAAGCCTCAACAATCGCGTGCAAAATCTGACGCTTCTTGCCCTGTGTGGGCTGCGAATTGTTCAATGGTGAGTCCATCAACGACCTTCTGCAATCGATTCTACAGCAACTGGAGGGTCCAAAACGGACTCAAATGGGCTTCAGCAAAACAATTTTGTAACAATATTCACCTAATAAATCAGCAAGTTAACGACATAAACGAGGTTTGCAGCTTGCGCAACCGAATCCTGGCTGCTAGATTAATATTCATGCAACGGTGTGAGCGCGAGTGCGGCACACGGAGCGAAGCAAGAAAGCGGAAAAAAACTTCTTGCAAAACTTAGTCTGCTAAGGTAGACTAACAAATGGCCGGACATAAAAGGTAGTGAACGACAGAGCGGTAAGGATGGCGACAGTCAAAACGACGACAGCCTCTGAGAACGCAGCCACGAGTTCAATCGGCCATCGGGTGAAACCTACGCATGAATGCGACAGGATAAGCCTTAGGTAGTAACCTTTCAATAGTTCTTTAGTTGTAACAATTTTTAGGTGGACCCGGAGATGAGTATCTCTGTGCGGTTGCCTGAACGGCTTTCGAGGCCGCCATCGCAGTACGTATGTGAACAGCAATGTTCGCTCGTGCGGATGGGCAGATCTTTGACAATCTGGTTGGACGCAAGTCTAAAAG
>JBKJUN010000218.1:0-2016 GCA_046590555.1 Bryobacter sp.
CGCCGCCAAAGCCATGGAGTTCCAGGATTTCCTGGCCGTCCCCCACGCCGCCGATTCCTTCCGCCAGGCCATGGAATGGATCACCACCATTCACCGCACCACCCGCGAAATTCTAGAACAGCAAGGTGCCTACTTCACCGGTGTAGCCGACGAAGGCGGTTGGGGCCCAAAGCTCAAAACCAACGAAGAAGCTTTAAGCGTCCTCACCCAGGCCATCGAGCGTTCAGGCCTCCAGCCCGGTAACCAAGTCACCATCGCCATCGACGTAGCCGCATCTCACTTCTACGCAAACAACCAATACCAGCTCCACTCAGAAAACCGAAACCTCGATGCCCAGGAATTCATCGACCTGCTAAGCACCTGGTGCAACAAATACCCGGTAGTTTCTCTCGAAGACGGTCTCGAACAAAACGCCTGGCCCGATTGGCCCACCCTAACTCAAAAATTAGGCCACAAAGCCCAAATCATCGGCGACGATTTCCTGACAACAAACCCTAAGCGCCTCACCAGAGCCATCGAAACAAAAGCCGCCAATACCGTACTGGTGAAGATGAACCAAATCGGCACCCTAACCGAAACCTTCGAGGTAATCGACAAAGCAAAAGCCGCCAACTGGCGCGCCGTAATCAGCGCCCGCAGCGGCGAAACCGAAGACGCCTTCCTCGCAGACCTCGCCATCGCCTCCGGCATGGCCCAACTCAAAGTAGGCTCCATCACCCGCTCCGAACGCCTAGCCAAGTACAACCGTCTCCTCGTAATCGAGCAAACCGAAGAGATCCCCCATTGGTCCCAGGCTAAACATCTCCTCCCCGCCTAGTTGCAATTCCTCAAAACGCCTTTCATTTAACTGCCGCAGCGCTGGCAATCCACATTGCGGCGACGGTAAACACTACACCTTCAGAGTGCATCTATCGTTATCGTAAACTTGTCTGCCTGTACGCTGCCTTTAGGGTGTCATCGTTGTCGCAGTGCCGAGCCTTGCGTGGTATGTTGCCAGAGGATGCCTTGATCGTGTCGGAAGCTGAGGGCTATCGTGAAACGATGCGCTGGCGAAGGAGCAAGAGGGCTTTAGATCTTGCGGGCAATTACTGAGTGTGAAATTGCAGTTCTTCAATGGCTGCTAAAGTATGCTGCTGTGTGCGATGTCTCAGTTTATCGAGTGAAAGCTCTCGATGAGTTGCAGGCTATGCCATGTTGCGACAGTTGTGCAGGGCTTCTCTTTCATGATGCCCAAACCAGTAAGGTGGGGTTTGAGATGCTCGCCGATGCGCTAGCTCTTTATCCAGATGGACAGGTTGTCGGGGTTTTACTCTGGGACTCTGGCGGTGAATTCGCTTGGCTGGAATTGCATGATACGTTCACCGATGGTACGGCGAAGCGATTTCCGGAAACTTCCGATTTGCGAACCCGGGAGCAGCACGGGCTCGCTCTGATTAGCTGATCCCCTATCCCGGCTGGTTGAAATCTCCGAAACTGCGACCTTGCCAAGAAGACCAATGCTTGATTCAGGGTAGCGAGCGATGAGTCCGATACCAACACTTGAACCACTACTCCGCAGCACGCATCACCGGCGGCATGGACAGTATTTCGGAACCACCGCAGCCCTCCGGTCTCTACTATCGCCCTTTGAGTAGTTCCTCGGCAACTTTCCCAACAACGTCGGGAGCCCGGTCGATCACAGCAAGCAATAGCCGCGACGGTCCTTCCGGTTCTCGAACCCCTTGTTCCCAATTTCGGAGGGTTCCTGGAGCGAGCATAAATCGTTTCGCAAACTCGTTTTGTGAGAGTCCGGTCTTGGCCCTCACTGCAGCGACATCGATCATTGGCGGCTTGGGGTAGACAATTCTTCCGGCGGATTCATCGCCTTCCAAAAACGCCTTAACGTCGCGCATCGCGACAAGGAGCCGTCGTCCGCCAGCAGTGCCTTTGCCGCTGCTGTTAGGAGTGCTTTGCTTCGACTTTGTTTTCATAGCGTAAACCTCTCAGTGATTGTCTTTACTACGTTCCGCAGTTGTC
>JBKJUN010000276.1:0-1689 GCA_046590555.1 Bryobacter sp.
AAGCGAACGCTTTTGATTACCTGCTCAAGCCGTATCGCGAAGTGCGGCTGAGAAATACGCTCTCACGTCTGCGTGGGCATTTGGCCTTGTTGAGCAAACAAGTAGCTCCTACCAGCAGGGATAACAGCAGCAGTGAAATGGAACGCTTCCCGATCAAATCAAATGGGCGAATCATTCTGCTCAAAACCGAAGAGATTGATTGGATCGAGGCCGAACACAACTACGTGAGGCTGCATACCCGTGGCGTTACGCACCTGATCCGTGAAACGATGTCGGTTCTCGAAGCAAAACTGAGTGCGAACAATTTTCGCCGAATCCATCGCTCGACGATCGTCAATATTGAACGGATCAAAGAGATTCAGCCCTGGTTTCGCGGGGACGCAATTGTGGTTCTTGACAACGGGCAAAAGCTCACTGCCAGCCGTAAGTTCCGCGACCGCCTGAAAGAGTGGTTGGGCTAGAACTTTGGCTCGACACCAAGTTCTTTTATGAGGAAGCAATAGACGTCAGCCGTTTCTTCCATTGCTTTGCCGAGGCTGCTGGCTCCGTGACCAGAGTTGGTACCGATTCTGATCAAGACTGGCCGATCCTTTGAGACCTTCTCCTGCATCGCTGCAGCATATTTGAAGGAGTGTGCAGGCACTACACGGTCATCATGATCTGCACTGGTTACCAGTACCGCAGGATACTTCACTTCAGGCTTGATGTTGTGGAGAGGCGAATAGGCAAACAAAGCTTTGAACTCTGCTTCATTATCACTTGAGCCATAGTCACCAATCCAGCCCGATCCAATGGTGAACTTATGAAAGCGCAACATGTCCATCACGCCCACTTGAGGTACGGCTGCGCGGTACAGGTCTGGCCGTTGATTGATCACAGCACCCACCAGTAAGCCACCATTAGAACCGCCAATGATGGCGAGTTTCTCGCTGCTGGTGTACTTGTTAGAAATCAGCCATTCCGCCGCTGCAATGAAATCGTCGAAGACATTCTGCTTCTTGAGCTTGGTGCCTTGCTCATGCCAGTTCTCGCCATACTCTCCACCACCCCGAATGTTGGCCACGGCGTAGACAAAGCCCTGTTCAAGCAAAGCCAATCGCAATGAATTGAAGTACGGCACCGAGCTAATGTTGAAACCGCCGTAGGCATAGAGAAGAGTCGGATTCTTGCCGTTGAGCGCCAAGCCTTTCTTATGGATCAGAGACATTGGCACTCGTGTGCCATCTTTGCTCTTGTAGAAAATCTGCTTTGTCTCATAGAGGTTTGGATCGTAGCCAGGAATTTTCGGCTGTACAAAGACTGCCGATTCGCGCGAGGCGATCGAGTAGCGGTAAATCGTTGCCGGTGAGTTCAGGTTGGTAAAAACATAGAAGAGATCTTTGTCGTCAGCAAGACCAGGCCCAACGCCAACTGTACCGATTCCCGGCAACTTCAGTTTGGCTTCGAAGGTGCCATCCAGACGATGTTGATAAAGGTGGTCGGCAACATCCTTGCTGTAGCTCAGGAAGAGTTTGCCGCCTGCCGTCCAAGCCGCTGAAAGAGAATCCTTCGTTTCTGCAATGACTGGTTTGCCTTTGAACTTTCCGGTCCGTGTATCGAATGCCATCAGCTTGCCCAGCGGTGCGCTTCGATTGGATTGAATCAGCAATACATCCCCAACACTGTCAGCCAGACTAAAGCGGTCTTCGC
>JBKJUN010000397.1:0-4829 GCA_046590555.1 Bryobacter sp.
CCGCGCCAATGCCCAAAAATCCACCGGCCCCCGAACCGAGGCCGGCAAACTCCGCTCCGCCTCCAACTCCCTCAAACACGGCCTCTTCAGCCTCAAAAACTTCGACGGCTTCCTCCACGATAACGACATCGCCCTCACCGTCGTTACCAACTACCTCGAACAGTTCAATCCCATCACGCCTACCGAGGTCTCCCTCGTCCACCAGCTCATCCACCAGCAACTCCGCTTCCTTCAAATGGAATACCTGCTCAAACAGGCCATGAGCTTCCGCGTCGCCGATATCCTCGCAACCCCAGTCCCTTTCCTCTCCTCCATCCTGCGCGAGCTCGACCGTCTCCCTGCCCGCATGGCCCGCACCCTAAAACTCCTCCGTCAGGAGATCCAGCTTCGAGATCAATTCTTGACCAACAACAAAAACGCGAAAATCGAACCCATCGAGGATCTCCCTCCTCTCCCCGCCCGCGCAAAAGAAGAAGTCTACCCGGTCCTCGTCACCCCGGAAGGCCTGGTCCCCATAAATCTCGAGAATCCCGCAGAACCCAAGATCCCATCCATCACCGGCAACCCCCAAGCCGACCGCATCTTCCATGAATACGCCCAACGCATCCTGACGAAATACGAAAGCCTGCCACCGAAACCAACACAGCCGCAGGAAATCTAGAAAACAAACCCAAACCCCCGTGAGGTACCCAATCCTCACCAGCTCTTTGACAACTGAATACCCCAATCGCGACCGACACCCCACGTGTGCCCGCCCGCAGTCCATCCTCCAGAGCGATGGGCTGCGTCTGGCCAGAATTGAGACTCTGGCGCAAAATTGCTACCAGGAATGGAATTCATTCGGGCTTAACGCCCGCTTGTGAAACCGTGCCAACCGCATCGCACCCTTGAAATAGTCGACTTTGTTGTACCGTACCCCAACCGAGCTTTTCCCCTCCCCTTGAGGTGCCAAAGCCACCGCCGCACTCAACTCCAGCTTGTGATCTACATAATGCCGAAGCTCCCGCCCGTCATAAACCATCGCCACATGATGCCACGCATCCAGCGAATGCAGCTTCGCACGGTCCATCAGCGCCTTCTGCCCTGTCGAACTCGCCACAAACGAATCCAGACACCACTGCTCCCCAATCAACCGGGTCTCAAACAACATCCGGTGCGTCGACCCGTTCTCTGTCAGATGAAAACACCGCTGCTCCGGCTTCCCCCCACGCGCCGGCCGAAACACAAGCTCCCAGCTAAACTGCTTCGCTCCCGCTAGCGGATGCACATCCAGAAACAGCGCATCGTCCACCCCGTTAAACTCAATCGCCCCATCCACCAGCTTCGGGTTTCCCTCAACTCGGGTCGCATGGCCACCTAGACGATCTAGCCTGTCAAACTTCCACTCCTCCACCTCGGCAGCCTGCAAAGCAAGTGGCAACAAACAGAATCCTCGCCGGTCGATCATCTCGTACACCTCAATATATACGCCGGCGGCAAATTCCGCCACACCCACTTCAGCCTCTCCACTTTTCGGAAACGCTTCTCCACCAATCTTAAAAATCGGCGGCCTGACGGAATACAAAGCCCCACATGGTACCCAAACGTCACCATCTGTCCCCCAGGGCCCAAAACTCCCTCTACTGCTTCCAGTCCTGCCTCCTGCAAACCCTCAGGAAAAGACTGCCAAGGCAGCCCGCTCACGATACAATCGACATCCATCATCTGACGGCGCTGGCAGATTTGCCGCAGGTCCGCCACACTCCCCAATTCCAACTGCCGCCCAGGAAACTGCCGCTGCCACTCCTCGGCAAATGTAGGATTCAACTCAACAGCCAAAAATCTCGCATCCTGACGCAGTCGCGGCAACAGCTCGTTGGTCAGCGCACCCGTTCCAGGCCCCAATTCCACCACCGTCCGCGCCGTTTCCAGCCTCACTGCACCAGCCATTCCATGAGCCAAATGCCGCGAACTCGGCGCTATAGTTGCCGTTGAGAACGGTGTACGCACAAACTCACGCAAGAGCAGCATATGCTCTCTTAGCGATTCTTGTGCGGGCTTGCGTTTAACCATGCTTGCGTTGCATCCAACCGAATCGTAGCAGGTCTCTTACCCCTTCGGCATCCCGTCTGATCCAAAACATTTTATCCTCACCATGTACTTTACAAATCGAATCGATTCGCTCTATCGATTTGCCGCCTCGAACCCATCATGCCAAAATCATGTTTCAAGCTCATGGCAATTCGTGTCGCCTTACACCACCGCACCGTATACAACTACGACCGCCTCGTCACCCTCTCCCCGCAAGTGGTTCGCTTGCGTCCCGCCCCCCACAGC
Source organism: Bryobacter sp. (assembly GCA_046590555.1). GTDB lineage: Bacteria > Acidobacteriota > Terriglobia > Bryobacterales > Bryobacteraceae > Bryobacter. The sequence goes on from JBKJUN010000397.1 coordinate 2,317, forward strand.
CGAACCCCCATCCACAGCTATGCCCTCAACATAAAACCTGCCAACCACTTCATCAATTGGCAGCAGGACCCCCAGGGCAACTACCTAGCCCGCCTCGTCTTCTCCGAGCCCACCAGCTCCTTTTCCGTCGAAGTAGACCTCGTCGCCGACATGAGCGTCATCAACCCCTTCGACTTCTTCCTCGAACCCTACGCCGAGATCTTCCCCTTCAACTACGAAGACTCCCTCCACCGCGAACTCCGCCCCTTCCTCGAAACCATCCCCGGCACTCCCCTCTTCGAACAATTCCTCGCCTCGATCAACCGCACTCCCCGCCGTCCCATCGCCTTCCTCTTCGATCTCAACGCCAGCCTCAACCGCCTCCTCCGCTACACCATCCGCATGGAGCCTGGCGTCCAGACTCCAGAGGAATCCCTCACCCTCGGCAGCGGTTCTTGCCGCGACAGCGCCTGGCTCCTCGTCCAGCTCCTCAGAAGATTAGGCCTCGCCGCCCGCTTCGTCTCCGGCTACTTGATCCAGCTCAAAGCCGACGAAAAATCCCTCGACGGCCCCTCCGGCCCCGAATCCGACTTCACCGACCTCCACGCCTGGACCGAAGTCTATCTCCCCGGTGCCGGCTGGGTCGGTCTCGATCCCACCTCCGGCCTCTTCGCCGGCGAAGGCCATATCCCCCTCGCCGCAACTCCAGAGCCCGCCTCGGCCGCCCCGGTCACCGGCTTGGTCAGCCCCTGCGAAGTCGAATTCGAACACATAATGGAGGTCCGCCGCGTCCACGAAGATCCGCGCGTCACCAAACCCTACACCGACGAACAATGGGCCGCCATCGACAATCTGGGAGATCAGGTAGACCGCGATCTCGTCGCAAACGACGTACGCCTCACCATGGGCGGCGAACCCACCTTCGTCTCCATCGACGACATGGACGGAGAAGAATGGAATACCGACGCACTAGGCCCTGAGAAAGAACGCCGCGCCGGCCAGCTCATCCGCCGTCTCCGCGATCAAATCGCCCCTAAGGGCCTCCTCCATTACGGCCAGGGTAAATGGTACCCCGGCGAATCTCTGCCCCGCTGGGCCTTTACCTGCTACTGGCGTAACGACGGCACCCCCCTCTGGCGCGATGACCAATGGATCGCCAACCCCGAACAAGACTACGGCCACTCCGCCAAAGAAGCCCTCCAATTCGCCGAAGGCCTCGCCGCCCGTCTCCTCATCTCTCCAGACTTCGTCATTGCCGCCTACGAAGACCCCCTCGAGTACGTCCATAAAGAACGCCAGCTCCCCATCAACGTAGACCCCGAGAACAACAAACTAGCCGACCCCGAAGAGCGCGACCGTTTCCGCCGCATCTTCGAACGCGGCCTCGACCAGCCCTCCGGCTTTGTCCTCCCCATCCAGAAGCAACGCGGCAAAGACGGCCCCACTTGGCAAAGCTCTCTCTGGATGCTCCGTGCAAGACACCTCTTCCTTGTCCCCGGCGATTCCCCAGTAGGCTTCCGGCTCCCCATCAAGAGCCTGCCCTACATCCCCGACGACGAAGAACGCCACATCTTCGAGATCGACCCCATGGCCCCCCGCGGTCCCCTTCCCTATGATGCCCCCGCTGCCGCTGTTGGCCTCTGGGGCAAGTCCCCGCAGCGTCCCCAGCGCTCGATCGCTGCCGAGTCCGCCGACAGCGAAGCCCGCCAGCAGGTCCGCGAGCAAACCCTCCCTGCCGGTCCTGACAAAACCGTCCGTACTGCCCTCTCGGTTGAACCACGCCGTGGCCGCCTCCACATCTTCATGCCGCCCACCGAAAGCGCCGAAGAATACGTAGAACTGGTAATGGCGGTCGAAGACACAGCCGCCAAACTCAAAATGCCGATCCTGATCGAAGGCTACACTCCCCCCTTCGACCACCGCCTGCGCAGCGTAAAGGTCACTCCAGACCCCGGCGTGATCGAAGTCAATACCAACCCCTCCTCAAACTGGCGCACCCTCGTGGAGGACACCACACGCCTCTACCAGACGGCCCGCCTCTGCCGCCTCGGCTCGGAGAAGTTCATGCTCGATGGCCGCCACACCGGCACCGGCGGCGGCAACCACATCGTCATGGGAGCGGCAGAACCCGTCAACAGCCCTTTCCTCCGCCGTCCAGACCTTTTGCGTTCGCTAGTCCTCTTCTGGCTCAACCACCCTTCGCTCTCCTACCTCTTCTCCGGAACCTTCATCGGCCCCACCAGTCAGGCCCCGCGAGTCGACGAAACCAGGCCAGATGCTGTATACGAACTGGAGATCGCCTGCAGCCTCCTCGACAACCACGGGCTAGAAGAACAATACGTCCCCTGGTTAGTAGACCGTATCTTCCGCAACTTACTAGTGGACGTAACCGGCAACACCCACCGAGCCGAATTCTGCATCGACAAACTCTACTCTCCAGACTCCGCCACCGGTCGCCTCGGCCTCCTCGAGATGAGAGCCTTCGAGATGCCACCCCACGCCCGCATGAGCCTAACCCAGCAACTCCTCCTGCG
>JBKJUN010000443.1:0-5695 GCA_046590555.1 Bryobacter sp.
TTATCCCGTCGGCGGGTCTGCGGCAGTGCCACAGGCCTCTTTCCAGAGTTCCATCACGCGACGGTCCTTTTGCCTGAGAGTTTCCGGGGCGGTTGCTCCTTCGGCGCTGCACGATACAGTCTCTCCCGTCTGCGAAATTCTATTATGGCAAATGGAAGTCGTAGTTGTGTTCGACTTTTGCAATGCGGAGGGTATATTTCGCGTACCACTGTTTGCGGCCCTGGTTGCGGGCAGCGGTGTGATCGAGGTTGGCTTTCCAGGCTTTGATGTCATCCAGGGTGCGCCAGTAGGATACGGTGATGCCGATGTCGCTGCGGGCGGAGTCGATGCCGAGGTAGCCGGTTTGGAGTTGTGCGAGAGCTTCCATCTTGTCTGCCATCTCGGAGTAACCGTCGAGAGTGGCGGTTTGAATGGTCGCAAAGATGACGGCGTAGTAGGGGGTGTCAAAAATTGGGGCTAGCGACATGCTACAAGTTTGCTAGATTGGGGAAACGAATGAGCGATCCTCAGACATTAAAAGTGACGCCGTTGAATGCGGTACACCGCCAGATGGGTGCCAAAATGGTTGATTTTGGCGGCTGGGACATGCCGGTGCAATACCGTGGCATCCTCGATGAGCACAAGGCTGTGCGCACGGGGGTGGGTGTCTTTGATGTTAGCCACATGGGCGAGATCGTGGTGCGGGGGCCGCAGGCACTGGACTTAGTGAACTGGGTTTCTTCGAACGATGCAAGTAAGCTGGCTATTGGACAGGTGCATTACAGCGGATTGCTTTATGAGCATGGCGGTTTTGTCGATGACATCCTGGTGCATAAGGTAAATGACGACGAATACTTCATCTGTGTAAATGCTTCGAACCAGGATAAGGACTTTGAACATATCGTTGCGCATAACAATTTACAGGCGACGGTTGAGAATGCCGGGGCCAGGTATGCGCAGATTGCCGTGCAGGGGCCGAAGGCGCTTGAGGTTTGTCAGAAGCTGACTTCTGCTGTCCTCGCTCCGATTGAGTATTACTGGTTTGTGGATGGTGAGTTCGCCAGCGTTGAGGCGCGGATTGCTCGGACCGGGTATACGGGTGAAGACGGGTTCGAGATCTATGTGTCGCCCGAGGCAGCGGTGACAGTATGGGAAGCGATTCTTGAGGCGGGTGCGGAATTCGGAATTCTCGCCTGTGGACTTGGGGCCAGGAATACGCTGCGGCTTGAGGCGAAGATGGCACTATATGGGCATGAAATTGACGCTTCAATTTCTCCGCTCGAGGCCGGACTTGGCTGGACCGTCAAGATGGACAAGGGTGACTTTGTCGGCAGGACGGCACTGGCTGAACAGAAGGCTGGCGGGCTGAAGCGGAAGCTGGCTGGCTTTGAAATGCGTGAGCGCGGCATTGGTCGCGATGGTTATGAGATTGAAGTGAATGGCGCGCAGGTGGGCTGGGTGACCAGCGGAGGACCTGCACCAACACTGAACAAGAATATTGGCCTGTGTTATCTGCCAAGTGATCTGGCCGTACCCGGCACCAAGATCAAAGTTGTGATTCGCGGCGCCGGTGTTGAAGCCGAAACCGTCCCTACCCCCTTCTACAAGCGAGCGAAATAATACATGTATCCAGAAAATTATACTTACACCAAAGAACATGAATGGGTTGCCGTTGATGGAGATACCGGAACTATCGGTATTACTCACCATGCCCAGAGCGAACTCGGCGATATTGTCTATGTAGATCTACCCAAGATCGGGTCGATGGTTGGACAACATGCCACGTTTGGAAGTGTCGAGAGCGTGAAGGCTGTCAGTGACATCTATAGCCCGGTGAGTGGCGAGGTGATCGAGATCAACGATTCGCTGACCACGGCACCTGAGAAGCTGAATTCCGATCCGCATGGCGATGCATGGCTGATCAAAGTGAAGCTGAAGGACCTGGCTGAACTGAAGAGCGATGGCATGATGACCGCTGCGGATTACACCAAATACGTCGGCGCCTAAAGTGCTTCGCGACCTGCTTATTATCATCGCCCTGGTGGTGGCTATGCGTGTGGCCTTTCTCACGCAGCCGATCCAGGGCGATGACATTTACTACCTGGCTGGGGCGCAGTATGCGCAGACGAATCCGTTGCATCCGCATCAGGCATCGTATCTCTTTCATGGACGCATGGTGTCGATGTCGGGGCATCCGCATCCACCTTTAAATGCGTTTGTGCTGGCGGGGTTGCTGGCTTTGTTTGGGGAGGTGCGGGAGGTGCCTTTTCATGCCGTTTATGGGCTGTTTAGCCTGATGGCGGCTTTAGGGATGTACTTTCTGGCGCGGCGTTTTTGCGGGTTGCCGCTGATTGCGACTTTGCTCTTTTGTGTGGTGCCGGCCTTTGTGGTGAACGGGAATTCGTTTGAGAGCGATTTGCCGTTTCTGGCTTTTTGGATGGTGGGGATGGCTGTGTTTGTGGAGGCACTGGAGCGTGGGAGTGTGGGTTGGCTGATGCTTGCTTCCCTGCCCCTCGCGTTGGCTGGGTTGGCTGCGTATCAGAGTGTAGTGGCGATTCCGATCTTGTGGTTCATGATTGGGCGGAGGCGCCCGGTTTGGTGGTTGGCTTATCTGGTGGCACTGACGCCAGCGCTTGTTTTGGTTGTTTATCAGGTGATGGAGTCGACGGGTGGGAAGGCGACTCCGCTGGCAGTGACGGCTGGGTATTTCAAGGAGTATGGCTTGCAGCAGTTTGCACTGAAGGTGCGGAATGCGAAGGCTCTGATGGGGCATCTGGGATGGATGGTGTTTCCGCTGTTGCCGATTCTGGCCTTTGGATCGAAGTGGTTGCTGGTGGGTTTGCTGTGGGCGTTTTTTGAATGGAATCCTTTGTATCTGGTGGGGGTGGTAGCCTCGATTGGGTTGCTAACGCAGGAGACGCGGAAGTATGGATGGTGGCCGCATGTGTTCTTTGCGGCATCGCTTGTATTGTTCTTCGCCGGGTCGGCGCGGTATCTGTTGCCGATGGCGGCTCCGGTGGTGTTGATGGTGGTGTCGAAGCTGGAGGATCGGCCGTTGTGGCTGTATGCGGGGTTTGCGTGTAATTTGATTTTGGGGTTGGCGCTTGCGTTTAGTAATTATCAACATTGGGCTGGTTATCGTGACTTTGTAGATTCTCATCGAGCGGAGATTGCTGGGAGCCGGGTTTGGGTGAATGGCGAGTTTGCCCGGTATTATGCGGAGGCGATTGGAGCACTGCCGCTGGAGCGTGGGCAAGCGGTGAGGCCGGGCGATATGGTGTTGACTAGTGAGTTGGGGTTCCCGTTGCCGTTGACTGTTGGTGGTGGGCAATTGGTGGAGGTGGCCAAGAAGGAGATTGTGCCAACGTTGCCTTTACGATTGATCGGGCTTGGGGCGAAGAGCGGCTATTCCGATGCCGGGGCTGGGGTGTTGCCTTTTGATTTGCGGAGTGCGGCTGTGGATCGGATCAAACTGGAGAGGGTGGTGGAACGGAAGCCGACTTTGAGCTATGTGCCGATGGGTGCGCCTGAAGCAGAGCAGCATATTTTGAGCGGGGCTTATCAGGTTGAGGATGGCAAGAGCCGGTGGATGGGCAGGCAGGCGCGATTGATCTTACAACCGAAGCAGGATGTGAACGAGGTGAGTGCGACGGTTTATGTGCCCGCGATGGCTAAAGCTCGCAAGGTTTGGGTGGAATGGAATGGGGTGCGGGTGGCAGAGTTGTCGATCGCCAAGGATGGCTTGTATACAGTCAGTACGAAGGGCGTTAAAACGGGGAGCGAGCAGGGCGTTCTTACGGTGGAGTGTGATGCTGTATTTGCTGTGCCGGGGGATTCGCGGGAGCTGGGGGTAGTGCTGATTGAGGCGGGCCTGCGATGAGCCGTTTCTGGTCGGGGCGGCGAATCCTGCCGCCCCGACCCGCGTATATGCCTGATACGGGCGTCGGAGTGTGTCTATTTTTCAATTTTCAAAGATCTTGCGGCTGTTGGGCCTGGTTTGTTGGTGATTGTTATGCGGCTAGCTTGGCTTCGCGATGTTTTTCCATGATTTCGCGGGCTTCTGGCATGAAGGCCATCAAGCGGATGGCCAAGATGCCGGCACTGGTTTTGGTTAGGTCGGCTTTGCGGACTTCGAACATTGGGAATGTGGCAGGGATGTCTAGGGTTTTGTCGTGGAGATAGACCTCGGTTTGGATGTCCATGGCGAGGATGCGGTCTCGCTGGAGCTTGGTGAGTTCTTTGAGGGCTCGGTCTGCGCGGCGCTCCTGGGCGGCTCCGAGTTTCAGGATGCGCTCCATTTGATTGAAGAGGGTTTCGTTATTGGGTTCGTTTAGCCAGCGGTCCTGGATGTCGATTTCCATCTGGCGGGCGCGGTCGGATTGAAAGAGGGCGAAGACGTAGCGCTCGAAGCACTGGAGTTCGAGTTCGCCTTCGGGGAGGCATTGCTTGAGGAGTTTGGCCTTGAGGGTATCGTATTGGCTTCGTTCGCGCGGATTGTTTTCGAAGATGGTGGTTGGGTTGGCAGTGAGGCCGTGACGGGTGCTGTTGGCGGCGGAGTTGGCTCGGCCTTCGGCAGTTTTTGGGCCGGTGGACTTCTTTGCATTCTGCCTGTTGGCATCGATTTGAGCTTGCGTGGACATAGTGATCCTCATACGTTGTTTGGAATTGGAAGAGGGGCGGACGAGCGCCCCTTCGATTGAGAAGATAACAGTCGAGGTGCGGGGATCCGAACCATGTTTTTTGGATCTTGTTGATTCTGTTTGGAATTTAGGCATATCTTTTCTGTGAGCGCAAATTCGGCTGTGGATCTGTCCGAGTCTGAATTCTGAATAGTCGGGAGTCTGGCTCGGATGAGTTACAGTACACTTGACATCAAAATTGATATTGAGCATCATTGAATCACGATGCGGACTACGCTAGATGTCGAAAATGATGTTCTCGATGCAGCGAGGGCACTGGCTCTTGCCCGCGGGGTTTCAGTGGGAAGCGCTTTGTCCGAACTTGCCCGGCGGGGTGTGGCGGCCCGCACGCCGATGGGTAGCCGAAACGGTTTTCCGGTTTTCCAGGTGCCGGAGGGAACGCCAGGCTTCGGGCCAGATGAGGTTAGTGCAGCCACAGGCAGAGAAGATCTGGACGCGGCACGGGAATTTCTTGAGCCGGGACGATAAGGGTGTCCACTTATCTGCTTGACGTAAATGTTCTGCTGGCTTTGGCCTGGCCGACACATATCCACCATCTGGCGGCGCACCGGTGGTTTGCGGAGAATTCTGCGGCGAGTTGGGCAACTTGTCCACTGACGCAGTTGGGCTTTGTGCGGCTGGGGATGCAACCTGCGGTAGTGAAGATCCCGATTCTGTTCGGCGACGTGATGGAAGCACTGGCGCGGATGACGGCTAATGATGCGCATCGTTTCTGGCCGCTTGAGGGCGGGTTAGCCGATATTCGCCCTGAACTTCGTTCGCGAATTGCCGGACATAATCAATTGACCGATTGCGTTTTGCTGGATCTGGCGATCCGGAATCAAGGACGGCTGGCCACCTTTGATCGAAGGATTTTGGGCCTGCTAGGGCCTGATTCGGTCTGGCGGGATGCGTTGGAGATGATTCCGGTTTAAGACGCACAACAATGATTTCTGCTCTTAGAGATCGAGTAGCTGGTGTTGTTCAGCGAAAAAGTGAGAGGAAAGAGAAACAGCCTCGTTAAGGCTTGGGTGCAG
>JBKJUN010000641.1:0-2372 GCA_046590555.1 Bryobacter sp.
CTCTCAGTCGATCCGAATAATCCGCAATTCAGGAAAACTTACACATCTTTCCAGAAATCTAGACAAGCGCTCGACCGCACAATCAACTCAGCGCTCAAAGAGCTCCGCCGCCTCATCACCACCCGAATCCTCGCCGTCGCCGTCGACTGCAACACCATCCTAACCACGCAAACCGAGGCAAACATCCCGGCACTTCTCGACCTTCAAAAAATCCTCCCCGCAAACGAAAGACAGCCGAATGCGCAACACCTCACCATGTCGCTTGCCCGTCTCAAAAACCCCAATGCCACCTACACTCCTCCAGAACTGGCCGCAAAGAATCTCAAGGCCAGAGCAGCTTAAGAAATTTTCTCCAGACGATTCGACAAGCGCTTCGTAAGGCGATAGAATAACCGCACTTGCATCCAGTTATGCAATCGTCACACAATCCCAAGGAGGATTATCGACTCATGTTACGTCTCGCCTTTTTCATTCTTACCTTGACCCCAATGGTCTGGGCACAAACCTCTTCATCGGTCACCGGTTCCATCACTGACAAATCGTCCGCCGCAGTTGGCGCCGCCAAAGTGACAGTCCAAAACCTCGATACACAAGCTTTAAGAGAGATCATCACCGACGAAAGTGGAATATTCACAATCCCCTTTCTGCAGCCCGGTAAATACAAAGTAACCGCAAGTAAGTCCGGCTTCAGACCTGTTTTTCAGGACATTACCCTCGAAGTTAATCAGACCGCCCGCTTCGACTTCCAACTCGAAGTCGGCAACGTATCGGAATCCGTAGAAGTACGCGCCTCCAACCCTCTTATTGAAAGTGACACATCCTCGATTGGTCAGGTCGTCGAACAACGCCAGGTCGCCGAACTCCCCCTCAACGGCCGCAACTTCGTTCAACTCGCCACGCTCGGACCGGGCGTTACCGGCGTCGGCTTCGGCAGCCGTGGCACCATCATGTCCGGCACCCGTCCAGACGATCTCCGCCCAGGCAGCGAAATCTTCGCCAATGGCAATCGCGAAGGCTCCAATAACTTCCTCTGGGACGGCATCGACAACAACGAACGGCTCACCCTCTCAATCGTCCTGCGCCCCTCGGTAGAAGCGGTTCGCGAATTCAAGATCCAAACCAGCCTCTTCACGGCAGACCAAGGCCGCAACTCAGGCGCAACGGTAAACATCATCACCAAGTCCGGCTCTAACCAGTTCCACGGCAGCGCCTATGACTTCCTCCGGAATGAAAAGACCGATGCACGCAATTTCTTTAGCGCCGTTCGGCCTACGCTTCGGCAAAACCAATTTGGCGCTTCTCTCGGCGGCCCCATCATCAAGAACAAACTCTTCTTCTTCGGCAACTACGAAGGCTTCCGCCGCAGTCAGCAACGCACCTTCGTCAACACCGTCCCAACCGACGAAATGCGCCTCGGCAACTTCACTGCGGTCCGCGACATTTTCGATCCCTTGACGCTCCGGGCAGACCCTACAGCAGCCACTGGCTTCACTCGCCAGCCCTTTGCCAATCGTCAGATCCCCGCCAATCGCTTTGATCCGGTAATGTCTAAATTGCTCAATGCCTATCCGCTCGCTCAGCGCCCAGGCCTCGTCAATAACCACATCACGAACCCCGGCGAAAAGCAGCGCTGGGATCAGGGTGACCTCCGTATCGACTACAACTGGAATGAGAAGAACACCATCTTCGGCCGCTATTCGCGCCAGGACACGGTCACTACGCGTCCCTCCACTTTTGCCCCGGTAACACTTCCGGGCATCACCGGTCCAGTCAGCCTCGGCAACGAAGACACCTTCGCCGGCTCCTCAGACTTGCACGCCTATCACTCTGTCCTCAACTGGGTCCGCACCATCACTCCCACTTTCATCATGGAAGCTCGGATGGGATTCAACCGCTTCGCTCTCAACTTCCTCCAGGAAGGCGCCGCCGCCGGTGCACAGCTCGGCGAAAAGCTCGGCGTCAAGGGTTCCAACCAGGGCCCCAACTCCGACGGCATTCCGATCTTCTCGCCAGCCGGCTACACCGGCATCGGCCAGACGCGATCATTGCCGATCATCCGCATCGAAAACACCTATCACCCCGGCGTGAACTTCACCAATCTGCGTGGCCGCCACACGGTCAAGTTTGGTGCTGACCTACGCCGCCGTCAGGTCACCCAATACCAGACCAACCGCGGCAACGGACGCTTTGATTTTGGTCGAACCTTTACCGATAATCCCAACAACGCCAATGCCACGGGCGATGCGATGGCGGCTCTCATCCTCGGCACTGCAAACACCATCCAACAGGACTTCACCCTCTTCGCCCCCGGCATCCGCATTTGGGAATCCAACTACTTCTTCCAGGACGACTGGCGCGTCAATGATCGCCTG
>JBKJUN010000860.1:0-8485 GCA_046590555.1 Bryobacter sp.
GGCGATTGAACGGATGGAAGGTGAGTTGGCTGCGCAACACGAAGAGTCGGCACTCGTCGTGGCGGCCTACGAAAAGCGTTTGCAGGAGATCGAAGCCGAAGCCCTGAAGCAGGCCGAGTGGGCGCAAGCCAGTGAAGCCAAGCTCAATTCTCAGATCGCTGAAATCGCAGCGCATAGCTCGAAGCTCGATGGGGATTTGAAGAAGGCGGGCGAGCAGCTTGGCGAATATCAAAAGAAGCTGGACGAGGCTGAGGCCCTGGTCATTGAGAGAACGCTTTGGGCCCAGAGCGAACAGAAGCAGCGTGAAGAGGCGGAAAGTAAAGTCGCGGCAGTTGAGGCCTCACGCTGGCTCCGAATGGGGAAGGCATTCGGACTCGGTCCCAAGATTTCATGATTCTGCTGAAGAGGCTGTTGCGTCAGGGCCCGATGCTGATCGTGAGCCCCTTCCTCGCGGTGATCGAACTCGCCTGCCTCTGGCTTACCGACCTTCTATGGCTCCTGGTAGGGAGCAGGCAACTGCCGCCCAACGAGCGCGCCCGCAATCAATCGGCAAGTGTGGTGATTCCCAACTGGAACGGCAAAGACCTGCTGGAGAAATACCTGCCCAGCGTGATCGAAGCCATGAGTGGCCACCCGGACAATGAAGTGATCGTGGTGGACAACGGGAGCTCAGACGGCAGTGCGCAATTTATGCGCGAACGCTTTCCAAGTGTGAAGGTTGTGGCGCTTGAAAAAAACCTGGGATTCGGCCGTGGATCCAACCGTGGCTTTCATGAAGCCAGTAACGATATTGTCGTTCTACTCAATAGCGACATGCGTGTGGCACCAGATTTTCTGGCTCCCTTGCTGAAGGGGTTTGAGGATGCTGATGTATTCGCAGTCTCGTGCCAGATCTTTTTCTCCGACGCAAACAAAGTTCGCGAAGAGACCGGCTTGACGCAGGCTGGGTGGCGGCGCGGAGTGCTCGAGCTAAGACACAGGATCGATGAAGAGGTGAAAGACCTCTACCCGTGCTTCTACGGCGGAGGTGGATCATGCGCATTTGACCGTCGCAAGTTTTTGGAGTTAGGTGGCTTTGATGAGGTGCTGCGACCCTTCTACCTGGAAGACACCGATATGGGCTATGGGGCGTGGAAGCGCGGCTGGCGTGTTCTCTATCAACCGCAGAGCCACGTCTGGCATGAGCATCGCGGCACGATTGGAAAGAAGTTCTCGCAGCATTACATCCACTCGGTCGTACGTAAGAATTTCGTGCTCTTCGCCTGGAAGAACATCCACTCCCCAAAGATGTTGCTCGAACACTTTGTGGCCAGCCACATCGCAGCAATTTTGAGCTTGTTCACCGGTGATGTTCCGGGCCGGGGCACCTTTCCGGGTCTGATTCGGGCCGCCTTTCAACTCCCAGAAATTTGCGGGGCCAGATGGCGGGCCAGAAGCCTTGCCTTGATCGATGACCTCACAGCTTTTCAAAGGCCGCTAGGCGGCTATTACCGCGACCATTACGAATCCAAAGATCTAAGAACAGATAGACCTCGCGTGTTGTTTCTCTCTCCTTACGGCTTGTCCCCTGCAAGCCACGGTGGGGCAGTATTCATGCAGTTGGCGGTGAAAGAATTAAGCCGCCATGCCGATGTTCATCTGGTTGCGCTGCTCGATGAGGAGTGGGAGCGGGAAGCACATCGGCAACTGGCACCCTTCACGGCCAGCATGCAGTTTATGGTGCGCATGACCGGGCAGCCGCAGGCAATGTTCAGCCTCTTGCCGAGTTCTGTCATGGAATTCGCGAGTGGCGATCTCGACTGGATTCTGCACCGTACGATTCTGAGCCAGAAGATCGACGTGGTTCAGATTGAATACACAAATCTTGGTCAGTACGGCTGTGAATTTAAGAACGTGCTGTCGACGATCTTTGAGCACGACATCTACTTCCAATCCATCCAGCGCCAACTGAGAACGAATCAGAGCTTGCTGTGGAGAATCCCTGCAGGCATCGAATATCTAAAGGCGATGTATTGGGAGATGAAGATGCTGCCGCGCTTTGACCTGATCGAAGTTTGCACCAAAGCCAACGGAGACTATTTGCTAAGCATGGAGCCGGGGCTCGGGACAAAAGTTATGTCTGGCCTGAGGGCCTGCATTAGCGTGGATGCATTTCCAGCCAATCTGAACGCTCGTTCAGGCAATACATTGCTTTTTGTTGGTGGCTTTCGCCACGTGCCGAATCTTGAGGCACTGCAATGGTTCTTCAACGAGGTGGTGCCGATTCTCAAAGTGCGCGGGGTAGACTTTCGGGTCCTGGCGGTTGGTGTAGATCCGCCACCGGCTTACGCCTTTGCCAATTCGGAAGGGATCCTTGAATTGGCTGGCTTCAAAGAGAGCATCGAAGAGGACATGCAGTCGTCGAGCGTCTTCTTGTGTCCGATCCAGGCCGGCAGCGGTGTGCGTGTGAAGCTGCTCGAAGCATTTGCTTTCGGGATTCCGGTGGTTTCGACTTGGATCGGGGCTGAAGGCCTGGCCGAAGAAGATGGCCTTTACTGCAGGCTGGCGGACAGCCCGGAGGCCTTCGCCTCTGCGATAGAAGAGTTGCTTAAGAATCGCGAAGAGGCAGCAGGCATGGGCGAACGAGCCTATCGCTATGTCAAGCGGGAGTGGGACGCCAGTGTGGTCATTAACAGGCTGGCCGACGAATACAGAAAGCGGCTGAGCCAGAAGCAGCTTACTTCTTCTTCCCGCTAAAGTCTTCAGCCAATTCATTGGCAACTTTGCCGGCATTGGCGTGCATGTTCTTTGGTTGCGCGTCCTTTGCTTTATGAAAGCTAGACCACAACACGATGCGCGAGCGGCGATCCACCAGGAAGTAGGTACCACGACCGCGGCCAATACTCGAAATCACCCTGGGGGCAAGCCTCATGCCAGTCTGCGGCTGGCCTGCAACGGGAGGCTCAGCGGCCGCAATCTTCTCTTTGGCGGCAGCTTCCATCTCATCCAGGCGCGCTTCAAAGGCCAGCCCAATCTTGTCGGTAAAGATCGCATCGGCTTTGCTGGCATCGGTGACAATGCGAATCTGGTTGACGGCGCGGAGGCGATTGGCCAGATACTGGTCAAAGCCATTCGCCATCGGCATGAGATAAATCGTCTGCACCTGAGATAATTCGGCGTTACCCTGAGCGAAGCCAATCATGGTGGCAAGAGTAGTAGAGACTAGTAGAGCGAGAGTGCGCATGCGATTCTGGAATTTCCTTTTCTGATGTACAACAACCAAAGCATTACCGTTATCATGCCTTGTCTCAACGAGGAGCAGGGAATCGAGCAGGTTCTGCGTCGAATGCCGCCCTTTGTCGATGAGGTGATTGTTGTCGATAACGGGTCGACGGACCGCACCAGCGAAGTGGCTGCCGATTTCGGTGCCAGAGTGATTCGCGAAGATGCTCGGGGATACGGGCGTGCCTACAAGAAGGGTTTCGCTTTTGCGACGAGCGACATTATCGTCACCCTCGACGGAGATCATAGCTACCCGCCGGACGCTATCTCGTATCTTCTGGAGGCATTTCGTCATCTTGAGGTCGACTTTCTGAATGCGTCGCGCTTTCCCGTGCGCGATCCGAAAGCGATGAGCTTCAAGCACAAAATGGGCAACTTCATCCTTTCAATCGCCATGAGCCTGCTTTATTTTCGCTGGGTTAGCGATTCGCAGAGCGGCATGTGGGTCTTCCGCAGAAGCATCCTCTCTGAAATGACGCTGGAAAGTGACGGAATGGCGTTCAGCGAAGAAATAAAAATCGAAGCTCTCAAAAGCGGCAAGGTTCGATTTGCCGAAATCTCAATTCATTACACCTCTCGCCTCGGCGAAATGAAGCTCAATCCCTGGCGCGATGGATTCTACAACCTATGGTTTCTGGTCAAGAAGCGATTCACGTAATAGTTCCAAGCTGGCGGGGCCGAGCGCATCTGGAATCCCTGCTTGAGAGCCTTGTAAGGCAGACACTAAAGCCCGAAGCAGTGTGGATTGTCGACGGGGGATCAGGTGACGGTAGTGCAGAAGTGGCTCGGGCGGCTGGGGCACGATTTGTGGATCTAGGGGAAAATCGAGGCTTTGCTCACGCCGTCAATCGTGGTCTGGCCGAGGCCGGAGCCGATCGCGTCGCAGTTCTCAACAACGACCTGAAGCTGGCTCCAGACTGGCTGCAGCAAATGGCATCCACCGATGCACCCTTCGTTGTTGGCAAGGTCATGGCCTGGGATTCGACTGAAATCCTCGACGCCACCTGGGACTTGTTGAGCCACAGCGGCGTGCCTATGCGCGCGGGATGTGGCAAACAGGACGGAGCCTTTTGGAACCAGCGACGCGAGATTTCTCTGGCACCATGGACAGCAATTCTGCTTCGACGCGACTACTATCGCGCCACCGGCGGCCTCGACGAAAGCTTCGAGAGTTATCTCGAAGACGTTGATATAGGCATGCGCGGGCTGAAGCTTGGCTTTCGTGGGCTCTACGAACCAAGCGCCGTCGCCTGGCATCGCCGTAGCTCTACGCTGGGGGAATGGCATCCCCGCCAGGTTCGGCTGAGTTCGCGCAACCAGTTGAAGCTGGTGGCAAGGTATGGCGCTCCAGATTGGTGGAAGGTACTCGTCGGTCAGGGTCTCTGGGGATTGGCAGCCGCCCGGCATGGGTGTTTTGCCGACTGGTGCCGGGGTAAATGGGAAGGCCTGGCTTCATTTGAATCAGCAGGCGCGGAATCGGAGTTCCTAAAAGATCTCGAGAGAGAGATCTTTGACGTTGGGGCAGTCACCGGCCAGGATCGATTCTGGCGTTGGTATTGGGCACTCAGCCTATGAACAATATCGGGGCGGTGATAGTCACCTGGAATTCCGAAGAGGATATAGCCGAGTGCATTGCTGCAGCAAAGAAAGCAGGAGTGGCTGAAACTATCGTCGTCGATAACGGCTCCAAGGATAGAACGCGTGATATCGTAGCAGCGACTGACGGGGTAAAGTTGTTGTACTTTCCTGAAAATCTTGGTTTTGCTGGCGGAGTTAACCGCGGGGTAGCTGCTCTTTCAACCGAGTACGCCCTGATCCTGAATCCGGATTGCCTTATAGAGGCTGGACTAGAGCAAATGGCCGATGCCGCCCGAGAAGGCGCAGCCGGGGGAATGCTACTCGGGGCCGACGGCGAATTGCAGAACGGTTTTGCGGTAAGAAGATTGCCAACACCCTGGACTTTGATATTCGAAGTTTTGGGTTTGAACCGCCTCTTTCCTGGTAATCCGGTGAACCAAAGCTACCGCTGTGCAGACTTCGATGCCACCCGGACACAAGAGGTAGAGCAGCCACCAGGAGCATTCTTAATGGTTCGCAAGGACATCTTTGAAAATTTGCGCGGGATGGACGAGGCCTTCTGGCCCGTTTGGTTTGAGGATGTTGATTTTTGTTTGAGGCTGCATGAAGCGGGTCACAAAATCTTATATTGCCCGGCTGCCAAAGCAAAACACCGCGGGGGAGGCAGTATTGACAAAATCTTGTGGCCTTTCAAAGAGTTGGCGTGGTATGGTAGCCTTCTAAGATACGCCACTCAGCATTTTGGGTGGTTGTCCCGTCGTCTGGTTTGTTTGGCTGTTGCCGCTGCGTCCGTCCCAAGGGCATTAACGGGGATCATTTATCGGCGCCAGGGTGTCCGCGCCCTCGGTGTCTACGCCGACGTTTTTCGTTTGGCGTGGGTGAGCCTTGTTTTGGACCGGGTGGATCACCGCCGCTTTGGCCGGCACGTGGAAGGCGCAGAACATCTCTAAAATGCATAACGGCTTAGTTTCAGTCACAATCGTTACGTACAATAGCGGACGCTTCATCAAGCGTTGCTTGGAATCGGTGCTGGCGCAGCGCTATTCCCTGAAGGAAGTCATTGTCGTCGACAATGTCTCAACCGACGGAACCCTCGATATTCTCGACCAGTTTGCCGACCGGATCCGGATCGTAAACAATGAAGAAAATGTAGGGTTTGCCGCAGCCCAGAATCAAGCCATACATATGTCTAGCGGCGAGTGGATTCTGACACTCAACCCCGACGTGCTCCTCATGCCCAACTTCATCCAGAGTCTGGTGGATGCCGGCAACCGGGATTCGCAAATTGGAACCGTCTGCGGCAAGCTGCTGGCGATGATGGCCACCTTCGATTTGCCTGAGAAGCCGCTTGTAGATTCCACTGGAATCTACTTCAACCCAATGCTGCGCCATCTCGACCGCGGCAGCCGCGATGTCGATAACGGCGACTACCTGAATTTTGAATACGTCTTTGGCGCAACAGCCGCCGCCGCACTCTACCGACGCGAGATGATCGACGATATCTCAATTGCCGGCGAATTCTTCGATAATGATTTCTTCGTGTATCGCGAAGACGCCGATGTGGCGTGGCGTGCTCAGATCTACGGCTGGAAGACACTCTACACACCTCATGCCCGTGGTTATCACGTGCGCTCCGTTCTACCGGGCAACCGTCGTGCATTGCCCTCCGCCATCAACATGCATTCAGTCAAAAATCGCTTCCTGATGCGGGTGAAGAACATGACTCCCAATCTGTACCTCAAAAACTTCTTCCACATCACTATGCGCGATCTGGTTGTAGTGGGAGCCTGCCTGCTGCAAGAGCATTCTTCACTTCGTGCCTTCTGGATTCTGGCCAAGAAGTGGAAGAGTGTGGTGGCCAAGCGAAGAGTGATTATGGCCAACAGGCGCGTGAGCGACGAATACCTGGCCGGGTGGTTTCAGTTTCAGCCCGTCAGCCAACCAGCACCCAAAACCGTACGCGTGCCCGCCCGGGCTAAAGCCGTACGCAGTTAAACTGTTAACTTGCGCATCGCAATCTTAGGCACCAGAGGAATCCCCGCCCGTTACGGGGGCTTTGAAACCTTCGCTGAAGAATTGGCCACACGCCTTGTCAGCAGAGGCCACTCCGTCACGGTCTACTGTCGCGATCAGGATCCTGTTGGCAGCTATCGCGGTGTTCAAAGGCAGTACCTCCCCACCATCCGCCACAAGTATTTCGACACTCTCGTTCATACCGGCTTCTCTACCCTCCACCTTCTCGCCCATCACGTCGATATAGTGCTCTTCTGCAACGGTGCCAATGCAATCTATACCTGGCTGCCGCGCCTTTTGGGAATGCCGGTGGCGCTCAACGTCGATGGGCTTGAACGCAAACGCAAGAAGTGGAATGTGCTCGCCAAGAAGTGGTACCACCTGTCAGAATGGCTCTCCACTTTTTGCCCCACACGCATCATTACCGACGCCCTGGAAATTGAGCGTTATTACCGCGAAACCTACCAAGCCTCCTCTACCTTCATCCCCTACGGTGCAGAGCTGGGGCCAGTGAGATGGAAGCCGCTGCTCGATCTTGAGCAACGAAAATACTTTCTTTATGTAACTCGCTTTGAGCCAGAAAACAATCCGCTTCTGGTGCGTGAAAGCTTTGAAAAAATAGACACGCCGATGAAGCTGGCGATAGTGGGTGATGCCCCTTATGCGCCCGATTACATCGCCCGGGTGAAAGACACAACCGACCCTCGAATTATCCTGCCGGGGGCCATCTATGGTGATGGGTATCACATACTGCAGTCTCACTGCTACGCCTACATTCATGCCACTGAAGTTGGCGGCACACACCCTGCGCTGATTGAAGCCATGGGGCGCGGAGCTTTGATTCTCTATCTCAAGACTCCAGAGAATTGCGAAGTCGCCGGTGGCGTCGGCATCGAGTTTGAACATGACAGCTTGCCCGAAGCCATCCGCCATGTGCTCGCAATGAGTGATGCAAACCGTGATGCCTTGAGAGCTGCCGCTCTAGAGCGCGTGCGGCAGCGCTACAGTTGGGATGTAGTGACGGATCAATACGAGACGATGTTTGGGGAACTATGCAAAGGACGTGGCTAGAAATTTCGCTCGACCGGATTGCGTTGAACTATCGCATGATTCAGCGCACGGTAGGAGCTGGCGTACAGTTGATGCCGGTGGTCAAAGCAGATGCTTACCGCCATGGTGCGACTGCTGTTTCGCGGGTGCTGGAACACGAGGGTGCGCAGTGGCTGGCAGTCAGTAATATCGAAGAAGGAAAAGCCTTGCGCGAAGCCGGGATCCGCGCTCGAATCCTTGTCATGGCTGATCGTGTGGATACAGACCCCAGGGCATGGAAAGAGTTTCGCCTCACACCGGTGGTGCATGACCTCAGCGAGATCGCGACGCTCGATGCCGATCTTGCCTACCATCTCAAAATCGATAGCGGCATGGCGAGACTGGGCACTAACGCCAGCATAGACGAGATCATCACTCGTGTACGCGAGACAAGGCTTGAGGGCCTGATGACTCACTTTGCGTCATCGGCCAACTTTCAAAGCGAGCAGACTCGCCTTCAACATGAGCGCTTTGAAGCGGTATGCAGTGCAATCGAGAAGAGCGGCACCCGCCCGGTCTATCTGCACGAAGCCAGCACCAATCC